>NC_014501.1:4460000-4637500 GCF_000147335.1 Gloeothece verrucosa PCC 7822 | reverse complement strand
GTTCGGACTCGTTTTCACTTTGGCTTCGAGCTTTTACTCTTAACCTGCCACAGCCTGTAAGTCGCCGGCTCATTCTTCAACAGGCACACGGTCAGACGTTTAATCGTCCTCCCATTGCTTGTAAGCTAACGGTTTCATGTTCTATTTCACTCCCCTTACTGGGGTTCTTTTCACCTTTCCCTCGCGGTACTGTTTCTCTATCGGTCACACAGGAGTATTTAGCCTTACGAGATGGTCCTCGCTGATTCACACGGGATTCCACGTGCCCCGTGCTACTCGGGATACACTCGAGCTAGTCCGCTTTTCAACTACAGGACTTTCACCTTCTTTGGTGTAGTTTTCAGCTACTTCGTTTAAGTTTTCTAGTCTCTTTGTGAGTGTCCCACTACCCCATCAACCAAGGTCGATGGTTTGGGCTGGTCCCCTTTCGCTCGCCGCTACTTAGGGAATCGCTTTTGCTTTCTCTTCCTCGGGCTACTAAGATGTTTCAATTGGCCCGGTTGGCTCGTTTCAGTCTATGGATTCAACTGATCGTTTTTTGGGTTGCCCCATTCGGATATCTTCGGATCTACGCTTGCTTCCAACTCCCCGAAGCCTTTCGTGGGTCGCCACGTCCTTCTTCGCCTCTGTGTGCCTAGGTATCCGCCGTTAGCTCTTGGTAGCTTGACCAGATTCTCTAGTTTCTTTGACTCTTTCTCTTTTCTTATGCAGTTTTCAAGGTGCTTTTCACCGAACTTATCCAGTCCAGCATTCGCTTTTGATGTTCAAAAGTCGGTGCTGTCCAGCCTTCGCTCGGGGCAGGTGGGCCATCCTGGACTTGAACCAGGGACCTCACCCTTATCAGGGGTGCGCTCTAACCACCTGAGCTAATAGCCCGATTCCCACAACCTCGACTATAGTTTGAAAGCTTTAACCATTTTCCTTGTTCCGACCTTGGGATTTCCTTAACTTCAACGCTTATATTATTTAGCTGTTGAGTTAATCGTTGGTCTCCCTTTAAGGAGGTGATCCAGCCACACCTTCCGGTACGGCTACCTTGTTACGACTTCACCCCAGTCACTAGCCCTGCCTTCGGCATCCCCCTCCCACAAGGGGTTAGGGTAACGACTTCGGGCGTGGCCAGCTCCCATGGTGTGACGGGCGGTGTGTACAAGGCCCGGGAACGAATTCACCGCCGTATGCTGACCGGCGATTACTAGCGATTCCTCCTTCATGCAGGCGAGTTGCAGCCTGCAATCTGAACTGAGGCCGGGTTTGATGAGATTCGCTTACTCTCGCGAGTTCGCTGCCCTTTGTCCCGACCATTGTAGTACGTGTGTCGCCCAGGACGTAAGGGGCATGCTGACTTGACGTCATCCCCACCTTCCTCCGGTTTGTCACCGGCAGTCTTCCTAGAGTGCCCAACTTAATGCTGGCAACTAAGAACGAGGGTTGCGCTCGTTGCGGGACTTAACCCAACATCTCACGACACGAGCTGACGACAGCCATGCACCACCTGTCTTGTAGCTCCCGAAGGCACCCCAGAGTTTCCCCTAGGTTCTACAGATGTCAAGCCCTGGTAAGGTTCTTCGCGTTGCATCGAATTAAACCACATACTCCACCGCTTGTGCGGGCCCCCGTCAATTCCTTTGAGTTTCACACTTGCGTGCGTACTCCCCAGGCGGGAGACTTAACGCGTTAGCTTCGGCACAGCTCGGGTCGATACAAGCTACGCCTAGTCTCCATCGTTTACGGCTAGGACTACAGGGGTATCTAATCCCTTTCGCTCCCCTAGCTTTCGTCCCTCAGTGTCAGGTCCGGCCCAGTAGCACGCTTTCGCCACCGATGTTCTTCCCAATCTCTACGCATTTCACCGCTACACTGGGAATTCCTGCTACCCCTACCGGCCTCTAGTCTTTCAGTTTCCACTGCCTGACCGTAGTTAAGCTACGGGCTTTGACAGCCGACTTGAAATTCCACCTGCGGACGCTTTACGCCCAATAATTCCGGATAACGCTTGCATCCTCCGTATTACCGCGGCTGCTGGCACGGAGTTAGCCGATGCTGATTCCTTAAGTACCGTCACTTGCTTCTTCCCTAAGAAAAGAGGTTTACAACCCAAAGGCCTTCCTCCCTCACGCGGCGTTGCTCCGTCAGGCTTTCGCCCATTGCGGAAAATTCCCCACTGCTGCCTCCCGTAGGAGTCTGGGCCGTGTCTCAGTCCCAGTGTGGCTGCTCATCCTCTCAGACCAGCTACTGATCGTCGCCTTGGTAGGCTCTTACCCCACCAACTAGCTAATCAGACGCGAGCTCCTCTTCAGGCGATAAATCTTTCACTTTTCAGCCTATCGGGTATTAGCAGCCGTTTCCGGCTGTTGTCCCCATCCTGAAGGCAGATTCTCACGCGTTACTCACCCGTCCGCCACTAGGTATTGCTACCCCGTTCGACTTGCATGTGTTAGGCACGCCGCCAGCGTTCATCCTGAGCCAGGATCAAACTCTCCATGGTGAACATGAATGTTCTTTTCTTAGCTCTTTCTCTAGCGCACTAGAGAACTTTTCTTGTTTTTTGGTCTTGCTCCTAGACAAACTAGGCATCAAGACTTATAATTTCTTTTAACAAGGGTTTGGCTTATTAAGGCTTTCAAACTATTGTTTTGTCTAGGTTCGGGGCGCGTTCGGAGTGGTTTCTCTCAACCGCGCATTTACCAATATACTCAATTGCACAGGGGTTGTCAACCCCCTAAAAAAATTTTTTCTAAATTTCTGTGTTTCTTTTCTGATAAAGGTTTGAGGGGTTTTGATCTACCCCTCGTAGAAATTTTGGTCAAAAATTTCTAGAAAATTTTTTTGAGAGGGGTGATTTACCTTAAGACGAAAAGCCCAAATATATGATTGATAAGCTGTTAGGGAGATTAGAACGGCTTGTATCGATCAATACAGATTTAGCGATTAAAGATTAAAGTAGTGCTCGCCATGACTCGCCAATGGATAAAAAAAGGTTGTTCAGGTTGGGGTAAACCAGAGCTTAAACCCTTAGACTGTCTGATGTGAGTTTAACCCCTCTAGTGCTTGGACTAAAAAGGGGTTAATCAGTTTTTAGAGATTGAGTGATTAATTCTTGCTGGTTTTTTCTTTCTGCTGTTTGTTGGATAATTGACGTTTGAAGACTGTACCCAATCCTAATGCTGTGCCTGCACCCAAAATGGTTAGAGGTTCGGGGACAACGGCATCAGCAGTCGCGCTCGTGAACTCTACTCGAAGAGCATCAACGGTTCCTCCTGCATTGAGGATAAATTCAATGGTATTAATACCATCGACAAATCCACTGGTAACACTAAATGGTTGAAAGCTTGTAAATCCCACAAAAGGTGTGGTTATTCCCGTACTCGTTCCATTAATTAAGACATCTAAAATATTGTTGTCTGATGCTAACAAGCCTGATAGTTGAGCAGTAGAGGGAATAAATCCGGTGAGATCGAAAATTGTTTGATAGACATAAGTTCCTGTTGGACTGCCTATATTACCAGCATCAGGAATTGCACCAATCCACTTAGAAACGGAACTATTAGGTATCCATGCAGGATGCGCCGCAACAGCATAGGTAAGACCTGGTGTACTAATAGATGGAGGTGCTGACGTAATAATGTAATGAGGATCTACTGCATTATTAGGCAATACTGTTCCAGAATTATCTACACCTGTATTAAAAATAGTAAACTGAGCAGCCCAAGCTGTATCTGCTATTAATATTAAACTACTAGAAAGGGTAGCACCAGCTATTAATAAACTATACTTTACCATTATTATGCTCCAAATTTGTTGAAAATAACTTCAATATTAACAAAGCCCTGTCAGCGCTCATGTATAAGTTAAGTAATGTATAATTTAGTAAAAATCTGATAAATCTTACAAAGAAATAGCTATTATAAACCATAGGTTACATGAAAGCAATAATTCCCCCTAAAATTATCCTCGACCCGATGATCCAGAATTGGTTGCTTGAAGATCTCGGTCGAGGTGATCGCACAACGGGAGGCTTAAACCTTCAAGGTACAGGTAAAGCAGTTTGGATCGTTAAAGAAGCAGGAGTTATTGCAGGATTACCGATGGCGGCAAGGGTATTTCAATTGTTGGATGAAAAATTGAGCTTTGTTCCCCTTGCTACAGAAGGCGACAAATGTGAACCCGGACAAAAAATCGCTCAAATAGAGGGTTTATTGGAAGCTTTACTGATGGGAGAAAGAGTAGCGTTAAATATTGCTATGCGTCTCAGTGGTATTGCTACCCTAACTCGTCAATATATTGAAATCATTGCTGATTTACCTACTCAATTAGTGGATACTCGTAAAACTACCCCAGGATTACGGTTACTGGAAAAATATGCAACCCAACTAGGAGGAGCCGTCAATCATCGTATGGGATTAGATGATGCCGTGATGATTAAAGATAATCATATTCAAGCGGCAGGAGGAATAGAAACAGCCATCGCTAAAATACGCTCCTCCATTCCTTATCCTCTAACCGTTGAGGTAGAAACAACCAATCTTGAGGAAGTCAAAGAGGCACTCTCTGGCGGTGCCGATCTGATTATGCTAGATAATATGACTCTAGAGCAAATGCAGCAAGCTGTTCAAGTGATTCGTGAACGCAATAACAAAACCAAAATAGAGGCTTCTGGGAATATTACCCTTCATAATCTACGCTCAGTCGCTTTAACAGGAGTAGATTATATTTCTACCAGTGCGACCATTACCCGCTCAACCTGGTTAGATTTAAGTATGAGAATCGTAGAGCAATAATTTTTAGCCAGGATTGGCGGCATTTTGGGCAAAGAGCCATTTATCCTTTTTTAAAGAGCCATATTTCTTTAAACTAAAAATCGTAGGTTAATCTTGTATTGAAAACTGTAATCATGGCAAGCTTAGAAATTGAAACAAAAACTGTTCAAATTAGCAACGGAGATTTAGCCATAGATGCTTATTTAGCCACTCCTAAACAAGAAGGTTCTTATCCTGGGATAATTGTTGTTCAAGAGATTTTTGGTGTTAACGATCATATTCGTGATATAACTCGCCGCCTTGCAAGTGAAGGTTATGTCGCGGTTGCTCCTGCTATCTATCAACGTATTGCACCAGGGCTTGAGCTAGGCTATACCGAAGAAGATATTACCCTTGGTAGAAGTTATAAAGAGCAAACCCAAGCCGATGAACTTCTCAATGATATCAAAGCCACTATTGATTATTTATATAGCTTGCCACAAGTTCAACGTATAGGAGTCGGAACCATTGGCTTTTGTTATGGGGGTCATGTGGTTTATCTGGTGGCTGTTTTAGATGAGATTAAAGCCACTGCTTCATTTTATGGGGCAGGAATCACCAATAGCACACCAGGCGGGGGAGAACCAACAATAAACCGAACCAAAGATATTAAAGGTACGATTTATGCGTTTTTTGGGCTAGAAGACCCCCTGATTCCTAATGAACAACCCGATGAAATCGAAGCCGCACTGAAAAAACATAATATTTCTTACCAAATTTTTCGTTATCCTAATGCGGATCACGGGTTTTTGTGCGATCAGCGTGGTAGCTATAACCCAGAAGTGGCAGCCGATGCTTGGCAGCAAGTATTAAGTTTATTTAACACTACTTTAAAAAAGTAGTCAGCATTCTCCCATCAACTGGTTTTAAACTGGAGAGAAGATAAAAATTTAAATTCTCTCACATCTAAAATCGTCATGAATGCAAAATCTACCTCATCTCAAGAGTCTAAGCCATCATTCACTATGGATGATTTTGCCCACGCTCTTGAGCAATATGATTATACTTTTGAAAAAGGGCAGGTAGTAAGAGGAAAAGTTATTCAATACACTTCAGACGGCGCTTATGTTGAAATTGGCGGTAAATCGCCAGGATTCGTTCCCTTAAAAGAAGCTTCTATACAACCAGTAACTAACCTTAACGAATGCTTACCGCTACAACAAGAACAAGATTTTCTGATTATTAGCGGCCCTGATGCAGAAGGTCAACTGATTATTTCACGTCGTCAACTGGCCATTAAACAAGCTTGGGATACAGTTAAAGAGATCTCAGAAAGCGGTCAATCAGTACAAGTACGGGTAACCGGAACAAACCGAGGAGGAGTAACAGCAGAGGTAGAAGGGTTGCGGGCATTTATTCCCCGATCACATTTAGTAGAAAAGGAAGATTTAGATTCTCTGGTGGGTCAATTAATTACTGCTAACTTTATTCAAATAGACCAAGACAGCAATAAATTGGTTCTTTCTCAACGTCAACTCGTTCGTGCGGCGGCTATTGGTAAATTAACAGTAGGAACGTTGGTAGAGGGTAAAGTAGCCAAAATTCAACCTTATGGTGTTTTTGTGGATATTAATGGGGCTACAGGATTACTTCACATTACTCAAGTTAGTGGAGTCCATATTGATTCTTTAACCACTATTTTTAAGATAGGACAATCCATTAAAGTTTTAATCCTAGAGATCGATGAATATAAAAATCGAATAGCTTTATCTACTAAAGTTTTAGAGAGCTATCCTGGAGAAATTGTCGAAAAACTTGATGAAGTGATGGCATCTGCTGAAGAACGCCTTGAACAAGCCCGAGAAAAATTATCTCAGTAATAGTTATAGGTAATGGGTGATTAGTAAATATTAATTATCTATTACTCATTACCCAATCATTACGAAAAATCAAAAGTTGAGCAAAGAGCGTAAAAATTAGAGGATAATTGAGAAAGCAAGTAATTTATACTCATTAATTTTTGACAACAAGGTATAGTAACCGACCTACAAAAAAATTTAAAGTCGGTATGATTTGAAATAGATACTGATTGAGATGATGGGGGAAAAATTAGATTATGGTTAGGACTGCTTCAATTTCAGTACAATATACTATTGATTTGATTCAAGAAGATGCTCGTAATTTAGTTAAACAGGGAAGATTAGATCGTCAACAACCAATTTATACGCTTTGTCAATATATTCCTCCTCGTGAATGGTCTTGGGTTGAAAATGAGTTAGAACGGCATGGCTATTTGCTACGAGATCATCTTATTGACCTATTGGGTTCTGAAACTTGGGACGAGGATTAATCTTAATTTTTTATTCTTAAAATGTCTCTATAATTAAGTCGGAAAAAGAGTAAGTTGGGCTTTGTCCCAACTTTTAATGTATAATTTTATTGGGTTTAGTTAAATAATTATCCAATTTTCAATAAAAATCTAAATGTAATAATGAGTACCATTACATTAAATTTAAGTCCGACTATTTTATTAACAGATAACCAATTTTATGAAATATGCCAAAATAATAGAGATTTACGCTTTGAACGAACGGCATCGGGAGCTTTAATTATAATGTCACCTACGGGAGGAGAAAGTGGTCTAAAAGAAGCAAATATTATCACCGATCTGAATAATTGGAATCGTCAAAAAAAGTTAGGAGTTGTTTTTAGTTCTTCAACAGGTTTTAAATTGCCAAAAGGAGGAGATAGATCTCCGGATGCAGCGTGGATAAGTCGAGAAAGATGGCAAAGTTTATCTCTAACTGAGCGCAAAAAATTTCCTCCTATTTGTCCTGATTTTGTGATTGAGTTGAGGTCTCAGACAGATGATTTAGAAGAGTTACAAGAGAAAATGCAGGAATATATTGATAATGGACTTAGATTAGGTTGGTTAATCGATCCACAAAATCGTACTGTTGAAATATATCGTTTAGGGCAAGCTGCGGAATTGTTATATTCTCCTTTTACTGTTTCTGGGGAAGATGTTTTACCAGATTTTGTGTTAGATTTAACTTCGATTTTTCTAGAAGAATAAATAATTTAAGGTTTATCCTCAGCTAAAATGGTTATCATTGTTTCTGTATTAATTGTTTCTAATTTAACTAATCGATTAGCTTGTTTTTCAAGAGTTTTTTCAAATAGATTTCTGACTAATCTTCCATTGCCAAAAGTTTTGTCTCTTTCTGAATACATTTGGCTAAATTTGTCAAGTAAAATTTCCTCACTTGAAGAGTCTAATTGGAAATGATTTTGCTGGCAGAGATTTTTATAAATAGCTAATAACTCGTCGGGTTGATAGTCTTCAAAATAAAAATATCGATTAAATCTAGATTTTAACCCAGGATTAGAATCAAGAAATCTAGACATTTCATCATTATAACCCGCTACAATAACAACTAATCTATCTCGATAATCTTCCATCCGTTTGAGTAAAGTATCAATAGCTTCTTGTCCAAAATCATTTTTAGACCCTTCAGGCGCTAAAGTATAAGCTTCATCAATAAATAAAACACCATCTAAAGCAGAGTCAATTAAGTCATCTACTTTTTTAGCAGTTTGTCCGATATATCCAGCAACCATTCCCGATCTATCTGTTTCTATTAAATGTCCTTGAGATAGTATTCCCAACTGTTTATAAATTTGACCCATTAAACGAGCGATCGTTGTTTTTCCAGTTCCAGGAGAACCACAAAAGACTGAGTGAAGCGTTACTGAAACTTGAGGAAGTCCTTGTTGTTGTCGAAGTTGCTGGATTTTGAGAAAATTTGTTAGGGTTGTTAGTTCATCTTTAATACTTTTCATTCCAATAAGATGATTTAAAGATTGTAAAATATCATCATGATTAATGGATTTGACATTTTCCTGCTCAATCTCTAATTTTAAACGTTCTATTTCTTTATTGATTTCTGGATCATTCCATGTTAAATAATAACCTGTCATATTAAATCTCTAGATTTTTTCAGACTTAAGAGTTAGTGCTTACCTTAATATTCCCTTTTTATTCCCAAAAATTACATCAAAATCAAAAATTTTATTAGCTTAACTCTCCAAACCGTTCTTGGTAACGTTGCAATAACTCCTCTGGTGAGACGATCCGTTGTCCCTGCTGATTATACCAGTACAACCATTCTCGCTGTATTCCTCTATAATTTCCTAATCCTCGTCCAATTCCTAATCCTATTTCTGGCATCCAAAAAGGTTCACTTAAAGAACGCTGATATTGGCCATTGTCTAAACGGTAAACTTCAAAAGGTTCATGTTTATCTCTTTGCCAAAAATCAGGGTTGTAGATAACATAATATAAAGCACCCAGTTGAGCATATTTTGCCATTTTTTTGTCATATTCATCTCCAGATGTTTTCGAGACAACCTCTAATACTAAAAGAGGTGCAATATTATTTTCTTCCCAAACAACATAACTTTCTCGCAGCTTATTATCTTTAACTCGTTCAACTCCCAAGCACAAAAAAGCATCAGGGACAATAGGAACTCTCGGATTAACTCCAGTAGCATAAAAAATTCCCATATTAATCCCCAAAAACCAATCTAATCTTTCCGCCCAAATAAAGCCTAAAATAGAAGCCAAAAGATTAGGAATTAAAATATGTAATTCGTTGTCCACCGGTAACCCATCAGAACTAGGGAGGTCTTCACCCTTCGGTAAATTTAACTGAGTGTGAGGTTGAATCATAATCGTTAAAAGAGGGTTGAGAACCTTAATTGATTACATTGTACACTTAAAGATATTCTTGGCGTTCTTTGCGCGAGACTGAAAAACAATATTTTGGCGTATTTTCCGAAACTTAACCGTACTTTCCGTGAAAACCAACCCTTTTAAGTGGGGAATACCGCCTCAACTTATGGATAGAGAGAAATTACAATAACATCTAGAAGCATAAAGTATGGATAACCTGGTATAGAAGAAATGCAACCCACTAATCCTAATCAATTTACAGAAAAAGCTTGGGAAGCGATCGTTAAAACTCCCGACATCGCCAAACAAAACAAACAGCAACAAATCGAAAGCGAACACTTGATGAAGTCCCTCCTGGAACAAGAAGGACTCGCAAGCAGTATTTTTAACAAAGCTAACGTTAGTGTTCAACGGTTGCGAGATAAAACCGATGAATTTATTCGCCGCCAACCCACTCTCTCTAACCCTAGCGAGTCAGTTTATCTGGGGCGTAGCTTAGATAGCTTGTTAGATCGTGCGGAGGGTTTCCGCAAAGAATTTGGGGATGACTTTATCTCTATTGAACATTTAATCTTAGCCTATGCCAAAGATGACCGTTTTGGCCGGGCATTATTTCAAGAATTTGGTCTAAGCGAAAACAAACTCAAAGATATTATCAAACAAGTGAGGGGTACTCAAAAAGTGACAGACCAAAATCCAGAAGGCAAATATGAGGCACTCGAAAAATATGGACGGGACCTTACCCAACTCGCCAGAGAAGGAAAACTTGATCCGGTTATCGGACGAGATGATGAAATTCGCCGCACCATTCAAATTCTCTCCCGTCGGACGAAAAATAACCCTGTATTGATCGGAGAACCTGGTGTCGGGAAAACGGCCATTGTGGAAGGACTCGCCCAACGCATTATTAACCGAGATGTTCCAGAATCTTTAAGAGACCGCAAATTAATTGCTTTAGATCTCGGGGGTTTAATTGCTGGTGCGAAATATCGCGGGGAATTTGAAGAACGTCTCAAAGCAGTCCTCAAAGAAGTGACCGACTCTCAAGGCAATATCATCATGTTTATTGATGAAATTCATACCGTTGTGGGTGCCGGTGCCACTCAAGGCGCGATGGATGCGAGTAATTTACTCAAACCGATGTTAGCGAGAGGAGAATTACGCTGTATTGGGGCGACGACTTTAGATGAATATCGTAAGTATATCGAAAAAGATGCGGCACTAGAACGGCGTTTTCAGTCGGTTTATGTGGATGAACCCAATGTCGTTGATACTATTTCGATTTTGCGGGGACTAAAAGAACGCTATGAAGTCCATCATGGGGTTAAAATTGCCGATACCGCTTTAGTCGCTGCCGCAGTATTATCGAATCGATATATCAGTGATCGCTTTTTACCGGATAAGGCCATTGACTTAGTGGATGAAGCGGCGGCTAAACTGAAAATGGAAATCACTTCTAAACCTGAAGAACTCGATGAAGTAGACCGTAAGATTCTTCAATTAGAAATGGAACGTCTCTCTCTACAAAAAGAAGATGATCCTTTATCTAGAGAACGTTTAGGAAGGCTAGAAAAAGAATTGGCCGACCTTAAAGAAGAACAGACCCAGTATAACGCCCAATGGCAAGCCGAAAAAGAACTCATAGACAAGCTTCGTACTGTTAAAAAAGAAATCGAACAGGTTAATGTCGAAATTCAACAGGCCGAACGGGATTATGATTACAACAAAGCGGCTGAGTTGCGTTATGGGAAATTAACTGACTTACAACGCCAAATTAAAGAACTAGAAAGCCAAATCACCGATAAACAAACCTCGGGTAAAACCCTACTGCGAGAAGAGGTTGTGGAGTCTGATATTGCTGAAATTATCTCTAAATGGACAGGCATACCCATTAGTAAATTAGTGGAGTCTGAAAAAGAAAAACTCCTGCATTTAGAAGATGAACTGCATCAAAAAGTCGTTGGACAGGATGAAGCGGTTACTGCTGTTGCGGATGCAATTCAACGTTCACGCGCGGGTTTAGCTGATCCAAACCGTCCGACAGCCAGTTTTATCTTCCTGGGACCTACTGGGGTTGGTAAAACGGAGTTGGCAAAAGCCTTAGCGCTTAATTTATTTGATAGCGAAGAAGCGTTAGTGCGGATCGATATGTCCGAATATATGGAGAAACACGCGGTTTCTCGTTTGTTAGGTGCGCCTCCGGGATATGTCGGATATGAAGAAGGAGGACAACTGACAGAAGCGATCAGACGCAGACCTTATTCTGTCATTCTGTTTGATGAAATTGAGAAAGCGCATAATGATGTTTTTAATGTCATGCTGCAAATTCTCGATGATGGACGCTTAACGGATTCTCAAGGACGTACTGTAGACTTCAAGAATACTATCATTATTATGACCAGTAATATTGGGTCACAGGTCATTTTAGATATTGCGGGGGATGATTCCCGTTATGATGAAATGAGGTCCCGAGTAATGGAGGCGATGCGGAATAGTTTCCGTCCTGAATTTCTCAACCGGGTGGATGAAATTATTATCTTCCACAGTTTACAGAAGTCTCAATTACGAGAAATTGTTAAGCTGCAAGTGAAGCGGTTAGAGGATCGTTTATCAGAACAAAAATTGTCTCTGAAGTTGTCGGAACAAGCCTTAGATTATCTGGCTGACATTGGTTATGATCCGGTTTACGGTGCAAGACCCTTAAAACGTGCTGTACAACGCTATTTAGAAACGGCTATTGCTAAGGCAATTCTACGGGGTGATTTTAAACAAGGTGACATGATTTTTGTCGATGTTACCGATGAACGGTTAACTTTTACCCGCTTACCAGCAGAGGTGTTAACGACATAATTTGTAGTTGGTAAACCTCTCCCCCAACCCCTCTCCTTGTAGGAGAGGGGAGCTATTTTTAAGATAAATTAAGATAAAAAAGTGTTATTGTTTGAAGAAAAAACTAGACTATGATAAAATAAAATTTAAAAAAAAATATCAAATTATGATTCAAATATTTTTTAAAACAAAGTTACTGCTTAATTCATTATTTTTTGCCTCATTAACACTCATTTTTCTTACGCTTTTAGGAGGTTGTGAAACTCGAGAAGACCCCTGTTTATTAACAGCTAATCCATCTCCATCCCTTTCTACCACTACTTCACCTACCCCTATTGCCAAAAGCCCAGTTATGATTATCTTAGATGCTTCTGGTAGCATGGTAAAAGAAAAAGAAAAAATTGATGGAAAACTAAAACTTGATATTGCCAAAGAATCAATAACAACTATTATTAACAGTTCTGACGCTTCAAATCTAGAACTTTCGCTAACTGCTCTTGGTCATAAAAGTAAAGATTGCAAGGATAATATCGAAATATTTGAGGAAAAAAATAAGAAAATTTTAGATGTTTTACCTGCCATTAAAGGAGGAACAGAAACTCCACTAACTGAGGCAATTCGCCAAGCTAGTTCAAAATTTAAGGATAAAAAGCAGAAAAATATAATTGTTTTATTAACTGACGGAGTAGAATCCTGTAAAAAAGATAAAAACCACAATCCTGATCAAAAAGCCCCTTTGGAAGAAGTTGATTCGTTAAAAAAAGAGGGTTTTAATTTTATACTTAATATTATAACCCTTGGCAAGATTAAAACAAATAATGAGATTTTAGAGGAATTAGCCAAAGCTGGTGGAGGAAAATTGTATAAACCAGAGAATACTGAAGAGCTAAATAAGGCTCTAAGTGAATCAGTTTTGAGATTTGGAGCAATTCAAGTGAAAAGACCTAAAACTGCTACTGTTGCTTCAATTAAAGGATGGAAATTATATGAAAACGATAATCCAGTTCCGATCAAACATGAAACCAAGTCTATAAAGACGGATTTTAATCTTTGGGAAAAAAATTCAGTTCTTGCCCAAAATTATCGTTTTTGTATGTACTTTGAAGATGCAAAAAAGAAACCATTTATTAAAGATATTCAGATTGAAAGTAGTCAAATAATGATTGTTGATTATGAAAAAAATCGGGTAGAAATAAAATTAAATGATGCATTTTGAACAACTACAACAGGATATTAACGAATTACCAGAAGACGCACAAACTTTGCGGGTAGATTTTATTGAGTTATAAAAAAAGGCTATATTGTTATAACTACTAATTACAAAATTGATAAACTATCTGATATTAAGCCAATTCTTGAGTCAGCTTCTAATTCTGTGCAAAGCGTGATCACTTCAAATAGTCTGATGGCTCATGAAAACTCGTTGAATCAAGAAGAATCGGCAACAAAGTGCGCCCCTACAGATACGAAGCGCGACAAAGTATAGGGTAGTGGAGTATGTGAGAGTGTTATTCCTCACGCTTCATAGCTGTAATTAGTGCTTGCTGTGAGGCCACTTGATAAACTTGCTCTAAGAATTGTTGGGCGGCTTCAGCTTCGGCATAAGTTAAAGGAATTTTTCCCAATATATCTAAAACCGTTTTCTTATCTGTAGGCGGAACAATAACGGCTAAAGATGATTCTAATGGTTCCTCATACTGCCAAAATTTTTCAAAATTAAGCTCAGATTTCTGCTTATCTGAAGAGGATTTTTTCTGAGTTTTAGGGGTAGCGCTTTGGCTTTTTTGTTCTTCTTTTTCGACTGTATCAGATGAGGCTTTAATTGTCCCTTGAGATCGTCGCTCTCGCAAGGCTTCTAAGATTTGTGCTTTACTACGTCCCCGCAGTTGAAAAATAACAAAAGGGTCTTCACTAAAGCGATCTCCTAACTGATAATAAACTGCCGCAATATGTTTACAGGGGTTAGCCTTATCGGGACAACTACAACGTGAATGAACATCAGACAGGGTAAAGGGAAATAAATTTAACCCGTTACTAATAAAAACTTGTTCGATGGTTTCTGGCATTTGTCCGGCCAAAAGTTGGGCACTAAAGATCGCTTTTTCGGACATGGTATCAATGACATAATTCCAATCTTCATCAGTAAAAGGTTCCATAGACAGAGAAACTTGATAAGGATCGGGTTCACTTCCCTGTACTTTAGCCAAGGCCTGTGCGGCTTCAAAGTCGATGCTGAGAACGTTACCTTCTCTAGCATAATTACGTCCTCTTTCTAAACGCTTTTTAAAACGGTAAGAATCTAATAATTCTAACCAGCGTTGTACCCACCATTCTCTCTGATTATTTTCGATTATTTGTTCGTTAGTCATTAGTTATTAGTCATTAGTCATTAGTTATTAATTATTAGTCATTAGTTATTAATTATTATTTATTAGTTATTAGTCATTAGTTATTAGTTTTTTCTTGTTGCCTAGTTTTTAATTGTTCTGCTTTGTAGAAAGTTTCTAAGCTTTTGCGGTCCCCAACAAAGCGCCAATGCCAGGGTTCATAACTAACCCCTTGAGGGTTATTTCGAGGAAAGGATAATTCAAAGCTATATTTTGCCGCATTATTTTTCAACCAGCGAAAAGCCGGTGTATTTTCAAAATGGGTGTTCAGGTTAGCTGAAGGAACTTTGCCATCTCCAACATCAAAAGCATAACCGGTATGATGCTCACTATACCCAGGCGGGGCACTAACTTCTGCTCGTTTTTTCGTTTCCTGGTTACGTTGTTCTTTGACTCCAAAAAATAAATATTCTTGCTCTTTAACTGAGCGAAATCCGGAAATTAAATTGAGAATTATGCCATCGGCTCGAGCGGCTGTTTGCATTTGTTTAAATTTTTCGGCGGCTCCGACGCGAAGACGAATTCGTCCATCTGGGGTGACGGGTTTTAATTCTGATGCTGGTGCTTCTTGATAAGGTAAATGACCTAATACATTTTCTAGTTTAGGGCTAGAATTAGGGGTTGAGGTAGAAGGGACTTCTGGTGAGACTGGAGAGGCGGAAGACTCAACTTGCGCTTTAGGAGTAGAACGAAACAAGAGCAAAATACTCAGTAAGCCCACAACACCTAAGAGCAAAACTCCTCCACCAAGCAACAAGGGTGATCGCGTCGGTGAGGTGGGTTTCAGCCTCGGGGTGTTTCGTACTGCTTCGGGAATATCGTCCATAGGGTTAGGGGGGTTAGTTCTCCTGCATCTGTTGTCTGAGTTCCCCCCTAGCGTTGTTTTTACTGTCTTGCTACGCCGTCTTTACGAGCGGCAAATTGAACAGCAGAAGCTACCGCAGTGGCTACCCTTGCATCGAAGACAGAAGGAATAATATTGTCTCGTGCTAGGCTAGGAGGGGGAATTAAAGAAGCAATGGCTTTAGCCGCTTCCAGATACATATTATCGGTAATTACTCTCGCACGGCAATCTAATGCTCCTCGAAATAATCCCGGAAATGCCAAAACATTGTTGATTTGGTTAGGATAATCACTACGTCCGGTGGCGACAACGGCCACATCATTATCGATCAATTCTGGCTGAATTTCCGGAATCGGGTTAGCCATAGCAAAGACGATGGGATCGCTGGCCATGGTTAGCACCATTTCTCGGGTCAATACCCCAGGAACACTTACCCCTAAAAAAACGTCGGCTCCGTTGAGCGCATCGGCCAAGGTGCCACTGGCTTCTACGGCAAAGGCTTGTTTTTCGGGGTTTAAGTCGCTACGCTTTTTAGAGAGAATACCTTTTGAATCACAAATCCAAATTTCTTGGGCCCCGGCTTTTTTCAATAGACAAGCAATAGCAATTCCTGCGGCTCCTGCGCCATTAATCACGATTTTTACCAAATCCATTGGTTTATTGACCAGTTTGAGAGCATTAATGAGGGCGGCTAAACTGACTATGGCTGTACCATGTTGATCGTCATGGAATACGGGAATATCGAGTTCTTCTCTGAGTCGTCTTTCGACTTCAAAGCAACGAGGGGCACTAATATCTTCTAGGTTAACGCCGCCAAACACCGGAGCTATATTTTTAACCGTTGCAATAATGGCTTCGGTGTCTTGGGTGGCTAGACAGATGGGAAAAGCATCTACTCCGGCAAATTCTTTAAATAGCATGGCTTTTCCTTCCATAACCGGTAGGGCGGCTTCAGGTCCTAAGTTACCCAATCCTAACACCGCCGAGCCATCGGTGACGATCACAACGGTGTTATTTTTGATGGTTAGGGAAAAGACTTTTTCGGGTTCATCGGCGATCGCTTTACAAATTCGTCCGACTCCGGGTGTGTAGGCCATGGCTAACTCTGACTGAGAGGCCAGAGGTATTCGACTCTCAATAGAGATTTTTCCTTGCCGGTGTAGATCAAAAGTACGATCAGAGATTTTTAAAACTTTAACGTCTGGGATGGCTTTGACAGCCGCGACGATCTGTTCTGCGTGTTCGGTACTATATGCGTCTACTGTCAATTCCCGCTTAGTAATTTTCAGCGTTCGTTCAATTAAAGAAATTTGCCCCAGACTACCGCCGACATTGGCTATGGCTTGGGCAACGGCGGCTAGATTTCCTGTTCGATTGGGAAGTTCAACCCGAAGAGTTAAGCTATAACTAGGATTAGGGGTTAAATTGACCATGTTTTGTGAATAGATGTGTCCGTTGATGGACAAGATAAACATTAGTAGCTTATAGATTATCGTTGATTGATCCGCATGAGGTAATATTGATGTAGTTTTTAAAGAATTTAAGCTCAATTAGCATTTCCCTTGCTATTCATCTTGTTTCCAGTGGGAAGACATCAACCCCCAACTTATCTTTATCGAGGAATACAGATGAATACAGATAAATTTGTATAAGAGCGGCTCTAGAGCGGCTATATCTGTGTTTATCTGTAGATGATAATCAGTTAAGCCATAAATCTAACTTTTCAAGATAGCTAAAATTACTCGGGTTTAAGCTCTCGTTCCATCAAAGATTTAACGGCAGTTTGAGGAGATATTTCTCCTTTGAGTAAGCGATAAACTTGGGTGGCAATGGGAACATATAAATTTTGCTCAGTCGCAATTTTTATTAATACTTGAGTGGTATTAATTCCCTCGGCTGTGCCTTCTAAATTGCCTAAAATTTCATCTAAAGTTTGATCTTGTGCTAGTCTATAACCGACTTGATAATTACGGGAAAGAGGACTGTTACAAGTGGCCAATAAATCTCCTAAACCTGATAGCCCGAAAAAAGTCTCGGCCTCGGCTCCCAAATAAGTTCCTACTCGAATCATTTCAGGTAAGGCGCGGGTTAATAAAGCGGCTTTGGCATTGGTGCCTAAATGTAAACCATCACAGACACCGGCAGCAATGGCCATGACATTTTTTAGGGTTCCTCCTAATTCAGCGCCTAAAGGATCAGAGTTTTCATAAACTCTCAATTTTTCGGAAGCAAAAATGATTTGTATTGTCTCTGCGGCGGCTACATTGCTACTGGCTACTACGGTAGCGGCGGGTAAATTTTGTTGTATTTCTTTGGAAAGATTAGGCCCTGATAGCACAACGACCCGATGATGGGGAAAAGCTTGCTGCCAAAGTCGAGAAGGCGTTAGGGTGGTTTGGGGATCTAATCCTTTTGTAGCGGTTACTAAAATGACTTTTTCGGGGATGCCGTATGTTTTCAGTTTTTCAATGATGGGTGGTACTCCTGCCATAGAGACGGCTGATAAGATCACATCAGCATCCGCGATGACGGCGGCTAGGCTTTCTGTACTATTTCTCGACCATAAACGGACGTGATGATGATTACGGGATGCTAAGGCCCCTAATGCACTGCCCCACATTCCCGCCCCAACAATAGTGATGATTTTCGGTTGCTGTGTCATGTTTCACCCTCGGCTATGCTTATTAAAGCCGCTATCTTGTAATTCTGGCGCTGATTATTGCTGTCTTTATTTACCTTATCAAAGGAGATATCTCTCATGACGACTCAAACCCAAAAACTCTATGAGACTGATTTTAATCTTTGGCTGGAAACAACAGCACAATTATTGAGAGAGCGTAGGCTTGATCAAATTGATTATGAAAATTTAATAGAGGAAATTGAAGATATGGGCAACAGTGAAAAGAATGCTTTGGAAAGTAATCTAAGAATTTTGCTGATGCACCTGATCAAATGGAGGTTTCAAGCTTCAAAACGTTCTAATAGTTGGAGATACACGATTATTGAACATTCATTGAGAATTAATAAAGCTTTTAAGAAAAGCCCTAGTCTAAAGCGATACTTTGATGAGGTTTTTGAAGAGTGTTATCAAGATGCTAGATTGCTTGCCTCTGGTGAAACTGGATTAGCTGAAGAGGAGTTTCCTGTTACTTGTCCTTTTTTAAGGGAGGATGTTTTAAATCCCAAATATCTACCTGATGAAGAAGTTAATGAGTAAATTTTGATTTTTATATTTTACACTCTTGCTGTGTCATGTTTCACCCTCGGCTATGCTTATTAAAGCCGCTATCTTGTAATTCTGGCGCTGATTATTGCTGTCTTTATTTACCTTATCAAAGAAGATATCTCTCATGACGACTCAAACCCAAAAACTCTATGAGACTGATTTTAATCTTTGGCTGGAAACAACAAATTAAAAATTATATAACTTGTAAAAATAGACTTGGTATGAGAATTTGCGTCCTATGATAAAATTTTAAAGATAGTAAGTGATTATCCAGAGATACTAAATAATCTGCTTTTGACTCATAAGCGGCTGCCAAAAATATATTGTCCTTTGGATCAATATTATCGAGATAAGTAGCCTGATAAACTCCTTGTAGTTGAATGGCTAAAGTTTCCAGATTCGTCAGTAAATCTTCAATCAAATCTAAGGATATTCGTTTTCTTAATAAAACCATCACTAATTCTTCTTGTAATTGAGGAGAAGTGACTAGAGTAAAATCTCCATTTTGCCATCTAGCTAGAATTTGATTAGGGGCAGTTTCAGAATTTTTACTTAAAAGAGCAGAAATAAAAACCGAAGTATCGAGAATAACTTTTAACATTTATTCAGTCCGCTTAACTCGATTTTGTTTCGTCTTCATATTGATCAGCAATTAGATTTTTTATTTGATTAAATTCTTTCCATAACTCCGGTGCAGATTTAGCGGCACTAGAACGCGCCCGTTGTTTAGCTTTATTAATAATCTCCCTAGCTTTTCTCAACTCCTCATCTGTTGGATCTTTTGCTGGTTCCTGTTCAATTAATTCTAAAAACTCTAAAACATCATTTTGCTTTTCTACAGATAGTTTGCGGAAGGTTTCTAAAACCTGTTGTTCTAAATTATTCATTAAGCTTTGTCTTAAATTGAGGATAAGTTGATTTTAACAAAAAACATCAATATTAAATAAGTCCCCGCACATAAATCCCAACTCCTATATTAATAAATGTAAAGTCTGCCGATTACGCAATAATTGCAAAAGGGTTATCAAAGCGGCTCTAATATGATATATGTACCCTATAACCACAGGGAATAACCCAGATAAGTAACAAATGACCTATCGAAATCCCACGCCAACAGTAGATATTATTATCGAACTGATCGATCAACCTCATCGGCCTATTGTTTTAATTGAACGAAAAAATACTCCCTATGGTTGGGCAATTCCTGGCGGGTTTATGGATTATGGGGAATCTGCCGAAACAGCCGCTAAACGAGAAGCAAAAGAGGAAACTAGCTTAGAAGTCCAATTAATAGAACAGTTTTATGTTTATTCTAATCCTCAACGCGACCCTCGCCAGCATACCTTAAGTGTTGTCTTTATCGCTACGGCCAAGGGAACACCTGAAGCGGCAGATGATGCTAAAAGAATAGCCATCTTTCACTTATGGGAAATTCCGGCTAATTTATGCTTTGATCACGACCAAATTTTAAGTGACTATCGAACCTACCGAAATTATGGTTTTCGTCCTCGTTTATCCTGTTAATTTTTAATAGTTTAATGGTGAGTTTTTATCTGGGTATTGATTTTGGTACTTCGGGCGCAAGGGCTATCGTTATTGATGCAGATTCTACTATTCGCGCCAACATAAACTATGCCTTTTCTTCTTCAACTTCTCAACCTTGGGTAAGGATTTGGCAAGATGCTTTATATTCTTTATTAGAACAGATTCCCCTTGCTATTCGACAGGAAATTGAAGCCATTGCTATTAATGGAACATCAGCAACAGTGTTGTTATGTGATGAGAAAGGCAACCCCTTAGATGATGCTATTTTATACAACGATGGGCGCGGGATAGAAGTCTTAAATAAGGTAAAAGCGATCGCCCCTGCGGAACATCCGGTTTTAAGTGCGACTTCGAGTCTAGCTAAGTTATTTTGGTGGTACGAAAAACCGATTTATTCTCAAGCTAAGTATTTTCTCCATCAGGCAGACTGGTTAGCTTTTTTGTTACATGGAAATTTAGGAATTAGTGATTATCATAATGCTTTAAAACTCGGTTATGATGTGCAAAATTTGTGTTATCCTCAGTGGTTAACTCAATTACCTATATATCCCCTTTTACCTGAAGTTTTACCGCCCGGTACGCCTATTAATTCTGTGACTCCAGAAATTGCCCATCGCTTCAATTTAAGAAAAGATTGTCGAGTTTGTACGGGAACAACCGATAGTATAGCCGCTTTTTTAGCGAGTGGTGCTAACCAACCGGGTGAGGCGGTGACTTCTCTGGGTTCAACTCTAGTTTTAAAGTTATTAAGTCATACTCACATTGAAGATGCTAAATCGGGGATTTATAGCCATCGTTTAGGAAATTTATGGTTAACGGGAGGCGCGTCTAATACGGGTGGGGCGGTTTTGCGGCATTTTTTTAGTGATGAAGCGTTAGATCGTTTTAGTCGTCAAATTGATGGGACTAAACCGAGTGTTTTAGAGTATTATCCGCTTTTGAAAAAGGGGGAGCGTTTTCCGGTTAATGATCCTGAGTTATTGCCTAAATTAGACCCTCGTCCGGATGATCCTGTAGATTTTTTACATGGGTTATTAGAAAGTATTGCTCGTCTAGAAGCTTTGGGTTATCAACGTTTACAAGCTTTAGGCGCGACTCCTCTGTTTAAGGTGTATAGCGCAGGAGGAGGGGCTAAAAATGAGACTTGGAGGGTTATTCGGGAGCGTCTTTTAAAGGTTCGTGTGGTCTGTTCTTTGAATAGGGAGGCGGCTTATGGTAGTGCTTTATTGGCTAAAGGAGGCTCTTTCGGCATCGTGGGGAAAAATGTTTATATTGATACAAAATAGACAGTGGTGGGTTACGGAGCGGATCAAAATTTATCCGTTTCTTATAAAAATTATCCCCGCACCTAACCCACCCTACAATAAGGAAGCTTTTCTTATTACTTTAAGAGAGGGATATAATAGCTTGAGTAGGGTCTTATCATTCTCTCCTAATAAGCCGCAAGACAACCATCATCAGAATATGAAATTAACCTCTTCTATAACGGCAATTCTTATTCTTTTGAGTATTCCAACCTTTTCTCTCAAATCACAAGCCGCACCTCCTCCAACCCAAGTAGGACAGTGTAGTAATACCTCAGTTGCCAAGGTTGGGACTAGATTAGAAGATGGAACCACTGGTCAACCCATTCCGGGTTCAGGAACTTCAATACAATTTAGTAATGGAATTGGTTTGGTTTCTTATGACACGGTTCCTGAAGCTGAAGCTTCCAAACCTGGAGATCCGGTTAAATTATGTTTAACTTTTATTCCGAAAAACTGCCCTCCGGGTGATAATCGAGGCAAAATTTATCGGGTTACTAACCTCAGAACTAAAAAAACATTTACTCTTCCAGATTCTCAGCATAGTTGTGGAGGAGCCTAAGCAGGAATGCTATTAAGTTCTGAGTGCTAATTTACTGAAACCTTCAAAGATCATCAAATTTTCCAAAAAATACGAGTATATAGATAAGAGATTGCCTCAGAAAGGACAGACTTGACTCCTGCACTTGAAGTCCACCATATTTGAGGATTATATTCCCCGGGATAAGCAATGGCTCCTATTTTAATATCAGGGGGCAACACTTTTTTAAATAAATACCAACTTCGCCGAGTATGCACATCATAAGAATAAATATTCATTGCTTGGATTTTTACATTTGATTGAGATATCCAATCTCTTACTGTTTCTGCTGATGCTGCTGTTCTATTTCTAATTACATTTGGGGTAACGATGGGAACAATTTTATTTTCAGGAATTCCCAAAGCTATTAAGGTTGAGGCTGTCATTTGAGCATAATTTTGATATTGACTTAAAAATGAGCCTTGTAGTAAGTTAGTTCCTGTCGTAATGATCCGTTGATAATTTCCTTGTTTAAATTCTTCTAATGCGGCTTGAACAACGATATCTCCTACCCATCCCTCTAGTACCAAGGTATCGGCTTTTACGGGAGCATTCATGGCTAAAAATGGTTGAATAGTTCTGATAAAAGTTAACCCACTAATCAAGATTAGTGCAAAAAGGATTATCCAACCTTTAATGCTGAGTGTCCATTGGGGTTTGTATTCCAATAATCCCCAAAATTTTTGGATTTTTGGAAAAGATTCAGGCGCAAATTTCATTTACTTAAGATTTGGCTGTTTTGGCTAATCGTTGTTGTTTTAAATAAGTAAATACCGATTTATCGCCAATATCTGGCGGGATGGGTTGAATCGCTTTTCGCATAATAAAAATAATAAATAAAAAACACCAAATCGTTAGTAACATTTGTTCAATCACTGGCGGTAAAATGCCTAGGATATGTCCTAACAATAATAAGGGAACTAAGGGAGTTAAAAATTTTGTTTCTAAACGATTAAAACAAAAAGCTTCTTTAAAATAAATTCCCGTTAAAGCCGCAAAACTAAAACCTATTCCTAACAGAGTTAAGGGATGTTCATAGACATATAAGGCTAAGGGTTGTTGACTTTTAAAAGCTAATATGATAGCTGACAGGGTTCCCACAGCCCAAAATAGTTGTAGTAGTCGATGAAGGGGAGCTAAATAAATATGAATGGTCACTAAACTAATGGCTAGTCCCAAAGAAAAAAGGGCAAATAAGGGAGTCAGTAATGACAATACCCAAGCTTGTTCTCCTCGGGAAAGGATTAACCCACTTCCTAGAGTAAAGCTTAAGGCGGCTAAGGTTAAACCGAGTCGATAGATAATGACTCCTGTGCGATCACTATCGGTAATGGTAAATTCGCCAAATTGTCCTTGGTAAACTTCTGATGTAGTTGTCATTGTTATCAATAAACGGGTGGCTTATTTCTATGGTAGCATCACAATCAGTCCAGACCAATTTCTAAAAACTTCTCCCAACAGTTTGATAAATCTTTTCAAATGTATGGTTAAATCTTGAATATTCCGGCTAAAAAATCTTAAAATCGATAATTATAAATAATCATTAAGGTTAAAAACATTGAAAGTTTTTGTTTATGGAACTCTCAAACCTGGAGAGGTTAATTACCCCTATTATTGTGCTGATTACGTGAGCGAGGCCCTTGAGGCTTATACTTATGGCAAACTGTTTCACTTGCGCTACTGTGGATATCCAGCGATGACTGTAGGGGGTGAGCAAGTTAAAGGGGTATTATTAACTTTTAATGATGATTCTGTTTTAATCAAACTCGATGAGTTAGAAGGTTATAATCCTGGGGGACTAGGAGCAGACAATGAGTATTACCGGCAAAAAATCGCTGTTTATGCTTTTTCTGGCGAATTTTTAGCCAATGCTTGGGGTTATTTGATGATGCCTGAGAAGGTCAAACAGTTGGGAGGTGTTGTTATTGCGTCGGGATGGTGGACTCAACAACACCCATAAGCTAGTATTGCCAATTTTATTGATCAGAAGACGAATTTTTGGGCGGTAATATACCAATAGTGGGAATATCCATCACTGGCTGATTGAGAGCAATCATTAATCCTTCTGAATTGTCAGAGGCATTGGTTAAGGTTTGTTTAGCGAGTTTGGGTAGCTCAGAATTATTTTTAACCACTAAACCGGTTAATATTCCTAATACTATTGCTCCAATGATGGCAACTCCCAAGGAGACAAAGCCGCTTTTGCGTCGCCCGTCAAGACGTTGAAAAACCTGTTCAGTGAGTTGAGAGGAAGGTACAGAGGCCGAAGCGGGAATAGGAATCTGCTCAATGGCTTGATGTATCCTCGACAACTTAATATATAACTGATGAATTTTCGGGTCGTTATCGAGCCATTCTTGAACTTGCCGACGTTCACAAGGGGTTACTTCGCCATCTATATAGGCACTCAATAATTCAAAACATTTTTCCTCTTGTTCAGAGTCTTCCACTAACGGAGGAGTATCATTAACATATTCAGGATTATTTACATTGGTATCTTCAACGACTAGATGCCGTTGGGGATTAAGCTCATCAAAGTTTGACCTCATGTTGACCTCTTGACTGAGTGATACGAACGCACTCTGTTGCGGAGATTAACGCTCACTCTTAGCTATGTAGTGACACTCCTCACTTGGGGAACGGGTTTGTCTTGTACTAATTTTAGCTGTCTCCTAGATAGGGTTGTAAAACCGATTGTAACTTAGCTCTAGCTCGGGCGATTCTAGACTTAACAGTTCCTAAAGAAACGCCGGTGATTTCGGCAATTTCTTCATAAGCCATTCCTTCTATTTCTCGAAGAACGATAGTGGTACGGAAGGCTTCTGGTAAATTAGCGATCGCTAGTCGGAGTTGTTCGTAAAATTCTCGGGTAGCGAGATGATCATCAGGAGAAGGATAATCAGAAACGATATCCCAGTCAATTTCTCCATCATCTACTCTTCGCGGCGCGTCTAACGATACTGGATTACTGACTCGTTTGCGTTTGCGTAACTCATCATAAAATAAGTTGGTAGCAATCCGACTCAGCCAGCCACGAAATTTTAGTGGCTCATTTAGACGTTTGATATTACGATACACCCGAATCCAAACTTCTTGAGCAAGATCGGCTCGGTCTTGCCAATCAGGTGCTAAGTGGTATAGTAACTTGTCTACATGAGTTTGATAACGGCGCAAAAGTTCAGCAAAGGCTACACGATCAGGCTGGAATCCTTCCTGACAACGTAAAATTAAATCAAAATTTGAAAGTTTGTCAGGAGATACTAAGTTGCTGGTTTTTTTACCTTCAACTGTGGACCAGGATGCTGAAATTGATTGACTCATGAATTTACCCAAGATTCATTACTCCTCACAGTTCTATTTAGACAGTCATCTTACCCTAAATGTTCCTTGGTTTTAATTAATAGTGGACAGTTTTAGAGAAGTCACTGTTTTTGCATAAGTCTTGGTTATAGAAGTCTCCTTTTTCTTCCCAGCCGTGATACGATATTGGGTTTGCTATTATCAACAACAGAAAGCCGATGGCACTCTCACAAGGTTTCGTGTATTATCAGGATTTATTATTGGTTTGTTCATAATCAGGGGCGTAGGATTTTAACAAACTATTCATCTGCTCAAGAATGTTGTCTTGGGTTTTTTGTCCTTTTAAGGGTTGTCCGGGAATGTCTGGACGAGCCAAATAGCGATAGATAGCTTCTTCTACTTGTTGTTTAATTAGCTCTTGAAGTTCTTCTTTGGCTCGTTGACGTTGGTAGTTAGCTCCTTCTTCGGTGGTGGCATATAGGGGGGGTAAACGGTTAAGAGCATAAGCGGCTATATCCCCTACATCTAAACTATCGTTGCTGCTTTTGAGTTCTGCTACTCGATTAATGGCTTGGCTAATGACGAGTTCTTCCATCACGTTAATAAACTGTTTGCGAGGCATGGCCACCACTTCACCGGTGAGCAAAGCTTCCATTAGCCGATCTAAAGCCATATATTCTTCAATTGATAGTTCTGATGCACTATCACAGATTCGTCCGACTTCGGCTTCTCGATTGGGGGTGAGAAAGCCGTCTTTTAGTGCTTGTTCAACAATTTCTTGAATAGTCATAGCATCTTGAGGGATGATGGATGGAGCAATTAAAGATTGTACATAAAGTAATTGTGCCCACCTCGGTGCTGAAAAAGTTTAAGGTTGATTATTAGGCTTTGGGTTTAAGATAAACTAATGCTTGCCGCCACACTAGGGTCTTTTGGTCATATTGATCCACCAGACACAGACAGTCGTTATCTTGCCAGAATATTCGCCCTACGAGAAGGTCATCGGTAACTAACTTCAATTCTACCTCTTGTTTATCTTTGAGGAATTGTTGAATTGCACGTACACTAGGCAAATCGGTGTTAAATTCAGCCATAATACAATCATGAACTAGCTCTTGTTACTTTAATTATCAATCGAAATTTGCTGATTGTTCAGGGGCGTTTGATATTTGTTCATAGTTCACTCAATTGGAAATTTATGGGCATCGAATTTACAAAATATCACGGATTAGGCAACGATTTTATCTTGATTGATAATCGTCATTCCAAAGACCCTCTGGTGTCTCCTGAAATGGCGGTTCAGATGTGCGATCGCCATTTTGGCATTGGTGCAGATGGGGTGATTTTTGTCTTGCCGGGAACACCTCAGACGGATTATCAGATGCGGATTTTTAATTCTGATGGTTCAGAACCGGAAATGTGTGGTAATGGAATTCGTTGTTTAGCTCAATTTATTGCTCAGTTGGAAGGCACTTCTGAGTCTGGTAAAGCTTACCGAATTGATACGTTAGCGGGAGTGATCACGCCTCGTTTAGAAGAGGAAGAACAAGTCACGGTGGATATGGGACCTCCTCAACTGCAAGCGGCACAAATTCCTACGACTCTGGTAACCGCCACCGAAAAAGTGATTAATCAGCCGCTATCAGTGGGGGGTAAGTCTTGGTTGGTGACTTGTGTGAGTATGGGGAACCCTCATTGTATTACCTTTGTGGAGAATGTGGATGAGATTCCCCTAGAAGTCATTGGCCCGGAGTTTGAACATCATGCCGCCTTTCCTCAAAGAACCAATACTGAGTTTATAGAGGTGGTACGCCCTGATTATTTAAAGATGCGCGTTTGGGAAAGGGGAGCAGGTATTACTTTGGCCTGCGGAACGGGGGCTTGTGCTACGGTGGTAGCTGGCCTGTTAACTCATCGGAGTGATCGCCGATGTACGGTGGAATTACCCGGGGGGTGTTTACGGATTTATTGGTCTGAAACCGATGGTCATGTCTATATGACGGGACCGGCTAAACGAGTATTTTCTGGGATTTATCTGCCTTAATCCTTAAGCGTTAGAAGCAACCGAAAAAAGCCCGCTAGAGCGGGCTAGACCATTATTTTTTGAGATTTAGTAATACTTAATTGATCCGTGTTAAATATGTAGCAAACACTTAAGAGTGGGGGAACCATTAGCCATCGTTTTTTTAGCAATTTTGTAAAGTTTAGCAAACTTGAGGACAGGATTTTTGAATTGAACCTGTAAAAATTACGGATTTAGATTGATATATTTCGGGGATTCTTAAGGATTTTCTCGGAGTATTTTATTTTTTTATCTAAGAGTTTGTTTAATTTTCCTACAAACGGATTTTTCTCTCTATAAAAACCCTATAATTTTTAATAGAGAATAAGCAAGAACTTGAACAAAACTTGCTGACTAGGTTTTGGAACTTTTAAGTATTTTTTAATCACTTAACAGATGGCTTTTCGGGGCATCGAAATTTTCATGAGCCAAAGCCAAGAAGAGGAATTAACTAAAACTTAAATTTTTCTTAAATATTTAGTGAAAAGGCACTAAATCAGGGCTATTTCATTCTCTCAAACGCCCTAACCCTGAAGGGTAGTTGCTCACTAACAAAGCCCACCTGCGCGGGCTATTCGAAGAATTATGAGCCTTTTAGCCTGCGTAGGCAGGCTTGGTTCGTAGAGCTAGCGGCTTGCTGCCTGTGAGCATTTCAAAAGAATGAAATAGCCCTGGCACTAAATACTATTGCAGCTATTCGGTTTAAAACTTTCGTTTGTACTAAACGCTATCTTTTTGTAGCAGGTAAATCTATGAATTTTTCGCAAAAGTTTCTGTTCATGGCTGAAGCCAGTTTATTAGTAGCAGTTGGACTATTAACACCCCTATCTGCACAAGCATTTGGTTCTATTTCTGGCATTAGTTATAATGACCTAAATGGGAATAAAATTCAAGATGCTAATGAAGCAATTTTATCAGGTCGGCAACTTGAACTGATTGATCAAACTGGCAACGTTATTCAAACAACCACTACCAATGAGTCAGGTTTTTATCAATTTAGCGAACTAGGGGCTGGTGCTTATATTGTTCGTCAAGTATTACCCTCCAATGGGAAACAAACTAGCCCGAATTTTATTACTAATTTAACTCTGGGTTCAGTTAACGGTCAATGGGGTTATCAAGACATTCCATCTTTAGGAATAGTTGGGGTAGAACATTGGGGCACCATTGCACCGGATGCTAATGGGTATTTTCAAACTCCCATCGACCTTACAGGGCCTACCGTAGATTTAAATAAATGGTTAAATCGTAATTATCAAACAACGACTCTAGAAAGACTTTTTAATAATGGTCACACCATTGAAGCCGAATATTCTTCAGAAAGTGAAAATTATATCGACCTTGGTGGAGAAGACTTTAAACTGCTACAATTTCATTTCCATAGTCCCAGTGAGCATAATTTAAGCGGATCTAATTCTCCTTTAGAACTTCACCTAGTGCATCGACATCAGAATGGCGGACTGGCAGTCATTGGATTGTTTTTGGAAGTGGGGCAGGAAAATCAAGCGTTAGGCTCAATTTTTTCTAATATTCCCTCTATACCTAACAACGGTGATCAGATTTTGGGCCTTGAAAATTTTGATACTAATGCTTTGTTTCCTGAAGATTCTCAAGGATATTTCTATACGGGTTCCTTAACGACTCCACCAGCAACTGAAGGTGTTAATTGGTTTGTCTTCAAGACTCCTATTCAAGTTTCCTCGGCACAACTGGCGGCTTATCAGGCTGTGGCTGACAGTGATCCCAATAATGACTTTTTACCAGGTAATCGTCCACTAGAACCGTTAAATGGTCGTCAGTTAAATGAGATCAATTATCAATTGACTCTTACAGACAATAGTGTTATTGAAAATCTCAATTTTGGTAGTAAATCTGTCCCAGAACCGGGATCAATCTTGAGTTTATTAGGCTTAGGAGGTTTATTTTTTGGTTCTAAACTTAAAGCGCATAAATAAACTAGAATGATGACTTTTTTAGACAGTGTTCAACAATTTTGGTAAAAAATCGAGAAGGTGGTATGGTTACGGTATTCTAGTCATAGCCACCTTTTTTTTGGTAATGTTGGCAGTGGTTAGCCGCTTATCGACCCAAGAAACCATGATTTCTAACTCTTCTCTATTAACTGATCCGTTTTTACAACTCCCCACAGAAACCTCTGTACAAGTGGTCTGGTTTACGGATTTTGCGGGTTCTCAACATCAAGTTCTCTATGGAAACCATTTAGAATATTCTGTAGAAGCGAACACGACTCTACTGAGTCGGATGCGGGAAGATTCTCACTCAAAAATTACGCCGAGTTATATCAAAACCACTCAACGGGAAATTTGGCGGCATGAAGCGCAAATAAGCGGATTAACGCCAGGTATTCGCCTTCCTTATCAAGTGATCAGTATTAGAGATGAACAAGAAATTAAAAGCGATATTTTTACCCTAGCGGCTAGTCCTAAAGCGGCTACTCCTTTAAAAATTCTGCTGACTTCGGATCATCAACTTAAACCTTTAGTGGCGGCTAATTTACAAAAAGTGGTTGAAACCATTGGACGAGTGGATGCGGTTTTTTTTGCCGGCGATCTGGTGAACATTCCTGATCGCGCTTCTGAGTGGTTTGATGATAGTAGAGGGGGAGCGTTTTTTCCCTGTTTACAAGGACGCGCGAATTATGCTTTAGCGAAAAATCATCTTACCACCATTTATCATGGAGGTGAATTAATTCAAAATGCGCCGATTTTTCCGACCTTGGGTAATCATGAGGTGATGGGACGTTTTTCTAAAGAGACAAGTTTAGATGAACAGTTTGAAGATGCTTTTCCTCGTCTGCAAGCCGATAAATTATATCCAGAAGTTGCTGCTGAGGTGAACCCGAATGATGATCCTCTTGTTCAAAAAACTTGGGTGAAAGATTCTTCATTTAATACCGATACTTATGAAGAAATTTTTACGCTTCCTCAAGATAGTCCAGGGGGAAAACAATATTATGCGGTGACTTTTGGGGATATTCGCTTAATTGTTTTGTATGTGACGAATATTTGGCGTTCTCCTCATCTTAGTTCGGATGTCAAAGGGAGATATCAAGAACGGGAAAAAGACTTGGAACATCCGCAAAATTGGGGCTATGGACAACTGATTTTTGAACCGATTTCTCAGGGAAGTCCTCAATATAAATGGTTAGCAGAACAATTGCAGAGCGAAGAATTTCAAGCGGCTAAATATAAAATGGTGATGCTTCATCATCCGCCGCATAGTTTAGGGGCTAATATTGTTCCTCCTTATACAAATCCTCTGCCGAAAATTAGTTATGATTCTCTAGGAAAAATTCGTGCTGTTAATTATATTTATCCTCAAGAAAAAGATTATATTATACAAGATTTGATGCCTTTGTTAGAGTCAGCCGGCGTTCAATTGGTTTTTTATGGACATTCTCATTTATGGAACCGTTTTGTGAGTCCAAGCGGCATCCATTTTTTAGAGTCTTCTAATGTGGGTAATAGTTACGGAGCCTATTTAGGCAGTCAAAAACGTCCTATTCCGATGGGAGAACTGAACTATAATTATGCTTTAACAGGTAATCCGAATGGGTTAGAGGCTGTGCTGCCTAATCTTGCACCTTTATTAGATGAGCATCATCAACCCTTGCCTTATATTGCTAGTAATGATATAACAGTATTTAGTATTTTAGATACAGGAAAAGGAACGGTAAGTAGTTATTATTTTGATACCCGCGACCCGAAAGGGCCTGTTATTAAATTTGATGAATTTAAAGTTTAGGCAAGAGGCAAAAAAAGGGTTTTAGCTATTTACCAAGTGTGTAATTTATTGGTCATTAAATTGCTTAATTTTGTGCTATCAATGGGGGGAGAAAACCAGTAACCCTGTCCATAATGGCAACCTAAAGACTGTAAAAATAAGCGTTGTTCTTGGGTTTCGACTCCCTCAGCAATGACTCTTATTCCTAATTCTCTTGCCAGGGTGATGATAGTACGAATAATGCTAGAATTAGAGCGGTTCTGTTCTATATTACTGACAAAAGATCGGTCAATTTTTAAGATATCCAGAGGAAAGCGGTGTAAATAGCCTAAAGAGGAGTAGCCTGTGCCAAAATCATCTAAGCAAACTTGAATTTTTCTTTCGATCAATTGCTGTAACATTTCGGCGGCTGAGTTAGGATTTTCAATTAATACGGTTTCAGTAATTTCTAGTTTTAAATATTTTCCCTCTAAACCAGTTTGATTAAGAATAGAGTCAATTTTTTTGATTAAATCTGGTTGAGAAAATTGCCGACCAGAAAGATTAACACTGACCGTTATGGGTTCTAAATAGGGGTATTCTTGTTGCCAAAGCCGCATTTGCTCACAAGCGGCATTCAACACCCACTGATCGAGAGCGACAATTAAACCGGTTTCTTCGGCGATCGGAATAAATTCAGCCGGGGAAACCATTCCCTGTTGAGGATGTCGCCAACGGACTAGAGCTTCTACTCCTTGCAAAGAACCTGTCGTTAGAGAAATTATCGGTTGATAATAGACCACGAGTTCATCTCGTTCGATGGCCCGACGTAAATCATTTTCTAAATGTAGTTGTCTGAGCGCATGAATGTGCATTGAGGGATCAAACACTTCATATCTGGCTCGGCCACGATTTTTGGCATAATACATTGCTGTATCAGCATCTCTAAGAATTTGTGCAGGTTGTTGGTAGCGGTAGGCACTGAAAGCAACACCGATACTAGCAGTAATAAAAACTTCTTGCTGATCAATAATAAACGAGGAGGAGAGAACCTGATTAATGCGTTCTGCCACGAGGATCGCCTCTTCAACTTTACAAAGATCTTCAAGCAAGATGACAAATTCGTCTCCTCCTAGACGAGCGATGGTATCTGTGGAACGGCGAACTTGTTGTAGGCGTTCAGCAAAAGCCACTAAAAGCTCATCTCCGATTAAATGACCAAGACTATCATTTAATAGTTTAAATCTGTCTAAATCCAGAAATAAAACCGCAAAATTACTGCCAAAACGTCTTTTTTCTCGTTTAATAGCCTGAGCTAAACGGTCCATTAATAAAGCTCGATTGGGAAAACCGGTTAAGGTATCATGAAGGGCATCATGTCGCAATTGGGCTTCGATTTGTTTACGCTGAGTAATTTCGTGGCAGTTGAGGACGATTCCCTGCACACAAGGATCATTGAGTAGGTTGCTTAAGAGGGTCTCGACAATTAACCAAGTGTTATGGTAAGTTCTGATCCGATATTCTAGTGGATTGAGAGTGGTGGCTGGATTTTCTATGATGCGGTTGAGAGCTTTGGTAAATTCGGCGGCTTCATCAGGATGAATGAGTGTAAAAATGCTGGTGTGCATCAGTTCATGGGAATGATATCCTAAGATCCTTTCTACAGAGGGGCTGAGATAGGAAAAGCGTAACTGAGCATCTAAAATGACAATAATATCGGCGGCGTTTTCAATGAGCGCTCTAAAGCGTCGTTCGCTTTGTCTGAGGGTCATTTCTACTCGCTGACGTTGGGCGAGTTCGGTTTGAGCTTGTTGATAGAGTTGAGTATGGTGAATGGCAATAGCACAATGATCGGCAATGGTTTTTACTAAAGCAATTTCATTGTCTGTCCATTCCCGTTGGTAATCACATTGATGTAGTGCGATTCCGCCTAAATAACATTGCTGATACAACAGAGGGATCAGCAGCAAGGAACGAACTTGATAAGTTCTGGCGATGGCTTGAAGTTCAGGGGGGAGATGGTCATCAATTTTGTTAATAACGACGGCCTCTCCTTTAGCTAAGTCAGCACCATAATGTCGATAAAAATTACAATAAATCCCTAATAAACTATGGCCTTCACGGGTAGATTCACTGGGGGACCGAACGAGTTCCGCACTGACATACTGAATTCGCATTTGTTGCTCAAGGTCAGGCTGAAAAATTATACAACGACTGACTTGAAGGGCTTGATGTAATTCATTAACGGTAGTAGGCAGGATGATTTCTAATTCGAGCTTTTCTCGGATGGCTTGAACGATACGATTAATAATTGCCTCTCGCTTGGCGGTGGCTTGAATTTGGTCAATGGCTTCCTGTCGCTGACGACGAAGTTCAAATTCTTCTAAAGCACGAGATAAGACGGTGGGTAGACGAAACAAACGTTCTTTGAGAACATAGTCAGTCATGCCGGCTCTTAAACACTCAACAGCGCCTTCTTCTCCTAAGCTGCCGGTTACTAAAATAAAAGGGATCTCTTGTGTAGACTCTTGTAGTAATCTAAAAGCCGTTAAGCCGTTGAATTCTGGTAATCGGTAGTCGGCTAAAACAGCATCATAACTATTTTCTTGTAAATATTTATGATAGAGGGCGCTAGTTTCAACCACATCGTAAGTAAATATTAAACCGGCGGTTTGTAGACTCAGAACGATTAGTTCTATATCTTCTCTTAGGTCTTCTAGGATTAAGAGTTTCAGAGGAGATGACTTTTTTAATAAAGGTTGTGCCCCTAGGGGGGATCGTTCTGACATAATTGCCTGCCAGTTAATTGTTGTTAAGTTATATCGGCGGCTCATTTATCCTCATCCAATAAATACCTACCTGACGCGCTACATCAAGATATTGAGCAAAATTAATGGGTTTGACGATATAGCTATTGACACCTAAATTGTAGCAGGTTTGTATATCTCTGTCTTCTGCTGATGAAGTCATAACAACTACTATTAAGTCTTGTGTACGGGGGTGGTTGCGAATTCTTCTCAGAACTTCAGTACCATTAATTAAAGGAAGATTTAAATCGAGTAACACAAGTCGAGGAAGTGGCCGAGATAACAGATCGGCTTCTGCTCCTAACAAATAATCTAGAGCTTCTTGCCCATCAGTGGCTATGTCTATACTAATGTGACTCCCTAATTCTTCGTGATTTAAGGCTAGAGATATTAAGTCAATCTCGCGGGGATCATCCTCTACTAGGAGAATTTTGCTAATTCCTATAAACATTATAGATTTTAATTTTTTTTGCTAAAATTTTTAAGCTAAATAATTTTACCATTTTAAGCTTTTTTTAATCTTTTAATAGGTATAACTTTTGTCCAATTTATGTAATTTTTAGACTTAAAAACTTAAGTTGTAAGCCTTCTCTATAAAATCCTTTATAGTTAAAGCTTCATCCGGGCAATTTTATTTTATTTGCTATAGCTTATGCTAAATTTTTTTGAGAAAATTAAGGGAATTCATCAAGCCAACTTAAAATAAAACGTCGCTCCTTTATCTAATTCACTTTCAGCCCAAATTTCTCCCCCATGACGATGAATAATACGCTGCACAATTGACAAGCCAATACCAGTCCCTTTAAATTTATTTTGAGTGTGCAATCGTTGAAAAGGACCAAAGAGTTTATCAGCATATTCTCTAGCAAAACCCACCCCATTGTCTTTAACAAAAATCGTTCCATCTGGGAAAGAGTTGATCTCAATGATCGCCGGAGAGCGATCGCGACTAAATTTAACAGCATTATCAATTAAATTGACAAACACCTGTTTTAATAAAGTAGCATCTCCCTTGACAGAGGGTAAATCTCCGATAATAAATTTAATTTTTTGGGTATTTTTAGGAAAAGTGACAAGATGAATTGCAGAGTCCACTAAAGGACGTAAGCAGACAGTTGTTAAAATTAGCTCTTTTCGTCCAACCCTTGACAGAGTAAGTAATCCATCAATTAAATCTCCCATTTTTTGGCTACTTTCTTCGATGATTTCTAAATAATGATTAATGGTAGTAAACTCAATAATTTTATAATTTGTCAGTTCTCGTTTCAAAGCATGAACAAAACCATTAATATGTCGCAAGGGAGCGCGTAAATCATGGGAAATTGAATAGCAAAAAGAGTCAAGTTCTTTATTAATAGCTTCTAACTGTACAGTTCGTTCAGAAAGTGTTTCTAATAATTTTTCTAATTCTTCTGTACGTTCTTTAACCCGTTGTTCTAGGTTTTGATTGAGGTCAAGGATTTCTTCTTCTGCTTGCTGACGGCGTTGCTCATTACGATAAGCTTCAATAATATTAGCACAAGTGGTTAAAAGCGGCTGAAGATAATTAATTAAATCTTGATTGTAACCTTGGGTTCGGTTAGCAATGCCTATGAGGCCAATTAATTTATTATTGCTGTAAAAAGGAAGCCCTAAAAAATCTTGAATAGATGGGAATTTTGGGGGGACTTGTCCTTGAGGAGTCTCGGCGGGAGATAAATTATTAGAAATAATGGGTTTGCCGGTGAGAATGACTGTGCAAAATAGGGGATTAAGCTGGTAAAATTGCCTTTCTTCAGGGCTGGTATTTGCCGAGAGGGTTTGAGTTTCTTCAGGCAAAACAGTCGTTTTTAAATTCGCTTTGGAACGCATTTTTAAAAAGGTTTTTTCGAGGTCAGGTTCTTGATTATTCCTGTAAAATATTTCTCCAATAAATCCATATTCACTCTCGGTTAAGTCAAGGATATTAGAGAGCATTTGATCAAATAAATCATCAGCAGCAACAGCCATGATATATTTTTCTTGAATCTTAGTAATTAATTCAAGTAAGGCATGACTCTCGTTCAGGGCTTTCTCGGCTTTTTTCTGTTCGCTGATATGGCGAATAATAATGATTATTTCTTGTTTTTCTAAGGGGACTAAACGGGCTTCGTAATATTGCTGTCCACTGGTCATCAATAAGCTATACTCGATCCTAACTAATGCTTGTTTCTGTTGTACTTGGGTAATAGCCTGCTCAAATTGCTGGCCAACCATCGGCGGTAAAACATCTTGCATTCGTTTACCGATAAATTTTTCTGGAGTGAGATATAAATCATCACTAGATTTAGTTCTATACTCAAAAATTGTGCCGTCTGAACTGACGCGGAAAAATAAATCGGGTAAGGCCTCAATAATGGCTTCTAGTTGAGCATTTTGGGCGGTAAACTTTTTTTCTATTTGACTACCTGGGTCTGCCGCCTGAAAGATTAGATTGATTTTTTTAAGCCGCTTGTTCGCATCAATACTATAAATTATTCCCACAATACTGATTAACAACAAGCCAGTTATCCCAACAATGATATTAATATAAAACTTCTCTGGCTCATATCCTTTAAAATCTAGTGGCGGCTGTATAGGGGGTCCCGACAAGCTCACCAGCACTGGGAAAGCATCTACAGCAAAAGTAGGAGGAGTATCAGTAAGAGTTAACTTATATTTCTCGGCTATATTTTGGAACATTTTAGCCGCTATTATCCAAGGGTTTTCCAGCACCAAAGGTTGATTAACCCAAATACTAATTATAATAACTGCTATGGTTGCTGTTACAATCAATTGCCATAGAAATGTTATGGCTATCACTAGGTTTTTCATAGACTATTGATAGATTTTTTTCTCAGTTATCTATTGCCCTTGATTAGTTAAACAGCAGGATTTGAATTAAATTTTCAGCACAGAATCAGATATTTCTTTTATTTTATAGCCGAACTTCAGAAGAGTTACAGGGTTTTAAATTCTTCTTTACTAAATGTCACCCCATCAGCTTGAGCATATTATATTTAAATGCGTCTTAGCTTAAAATACTTAAATAAGACCCCGCCAGAGAGGGCAGGGTGGAAAATAAAGCTATTTTTGGCGAAATACCCTAAAAATTAGGAGCCGCCGAACAATTTACTGAAACTTTTAAATAATTGGGCTAGAGGGTTATCCTCTTGAGAGGATTTTTCAGGAGATGTGGTGACTGTTGGTTGAGTCTGTGTGGGTTTAGCTTCGGTAGCCACTGAAGAAGCCATGTTGTTACCCTTGAGAAACTTCTTTAAGCGATCTTGATCATTGAGATTAGCTTGACGCGCTTCTCTGGCTTGTTGAGCGGCTTTGCTGTCGCCAATATAATTGAGCCAATTTTCAAAATCACCTCGAACGAGGTAGTTAATACTATCTTGAGGAAATTGTTCAGATATTTTTTTTAAATCTGCTACTGTGTAGGCTAATTGACCGTTGGCAAATCTAAAAGGTTCTGCCATATCTTACCTCCAAAGCTAGACAAATGGTTGACTAATCGGGTGCGACCTTCAATAAGATAACGCACCTGAACAAAATTTCCCAACTTTAACTAACTAATGCTACTTCTTGTTTGATGGGTAAGGGAGAATGAAGCCGGGTGCGGCAATAAATTTCACAGGAGTTATTAGGACTTTCAATCAGTTTTACCTTATCGAGTTCTGCCCCTAATTCAAGAATGGGTTGCTGTAATAATTGAGCAATATAAAAGGCGATATTTTCTGCGGTTGGGACTACTTGAGCAAAATAGGGAATATCTTTATTGAGGAAACTATGATCAAACGGCTCTACCACATACTCATCGATAATCTTTTGTAATGCCCCTAAATCTACCAGCATTCCCGTGCGAGGGTCTATTTCTCCGGTAACGGATACTTCTAGATGATAATTATGCCCGTGACCGTGAATTCGAGCGCATTTTCCATAAATTTCGCTATTTTCTTCTAAACTGAGTTCAGGTAAGGCCAAGCGATGAGCCGCACTAAAGTGAGTTTTAACGGTTAAAGTTGCTTCCATAAGGTTTCCTTGATAATCTGCCCAGAGTTCAGGGTGTTCAAACAGTTGTATATTGACTAAAGGTAAATGGGGGGCAAGACGTTGCCAAATCACCCGCGCGATATTTTCTGTAGTGGGTAGGGTTTGTTCAAATTCGGGCCATACCTCGTTAAGATAGGCATAGTCAAGTTGACTGGTAATTTCGTCTTTAATGACTCGCTTGACATAGGATAGATTTTCTACCATCCCATAGTGATCGAGTTCTCCATATAAAGAAACATAGAGGACATAGTTATGTCCATGACCCGGAAAGCGGCTACAAAGGCCAAAAAGTTTTTGATTTTCTGCTTCAGTGAGTTCTGGCAACCAGTACCGATGACTCGCAGAAAACTGTGCCCTACGATTGATAATGCAGTACATATAAGCTGATGTGTAAAGTTATGTTAACAACACCCTATCCTCAGCATAAACTAATTTGGGCTGGATTTACGAGATAAGATAGGCCAAAGACGAAATGGATAATTGACGAATAACTATCTCACGCAAGCTTTAGCATATTCTTGTGCTTCACTGCGTAAGCGAGACGCGATTCTAAAGAGTTCTTTACCGGTATGTAAATGATGATCGTCGTAGTTGAGGGTAAATAGTTCTAACTCTTCTATGCCATCGTTAACTTGATTGAGACAATAGTAAAGATTTGCCGCTACTTTAGCCAATTTAGGGGGATTGGGGCGAGAGGAAAAGAGCAGTTTAGCTTGGTTCAAATAATGGCGGCAGGTTTCTAAGTAACTTTGGAACACTTCCATCAGTTGATCATCAAATGGATCAGCCGACAAAGCTTCAATCTGACTATCCAAGGGTTTAATGATCTGATTAATTAAACGAATCACTTGGCTATAGGTTTGTTGATACCATTGATCCTGATAAGCCTCGCCATTTTTTTCGGCTTGACGATGATGTTGATAGATATCTTGAGCATCGGCGGTTCTTCGTTGTCGTCGCTTAGAGAAGTCATAAGTATCCCCAACGCTGAGTTGTTGATCGTAGGCACGACGGCGCTGAGGATCGCCTAAAACTTCGTAAGCTGCATTAATCATGACGATTTTGTCATGATCAGCAGTTTCACAGCGACTATCTGGGTGAAACTGCTTTGCTAATCGCCGATAAGCTTGTTTTATCTCCCCTTGAGTCGCTTGTTGACTCACTTCAAGTGTTTTATAGTGATTTGATTTAACCATGAAGCATAGCAATCATCCTCGGCTCTAATTCTTGGAACAGAGGGGTACTTAAATAACGTTCACCAAAACTCGGTTGAATGACTACTATTAGTTTACCTTCATTCTCAGGGCGTTTGCCAATTGTTATGGCGGCACAAAGAGCCGCGCCGCTTGAAATTCCTGATAGTAGTCCTTCTTCTCGTGCTAAACGACGACCAAAAATCATGGCATCATCATCGCTAACGGGGATAACTTCATCAATGAAATTGATGTTGAGAACTTCTGGGATAAAACCGGCACCTATTCCTTGAATCTTGTGAGGGCCGGGTTTTCCGCCTGATAAAATGGGGCTATTGGCGGGTTCAACGGCGATGGCTTTAAAGGAGGGTTTACGCTGTTTAATGACTTCGGATACACCGGTAATGGTGCCGCCGGTTCCCACGCCTGCGACGAGAAAATCGACTTTTCCGTCTGTATCTTCCCAAATTTCCTCGGCTGTGGTTTGACGGTGGATTTCTGGGTTAGCTGGATTATTAAATTGTTGCAACATATAGGCATTGGGCAGCACTCGCACGATTTCGTAGGCTTTTTGAATACATCCGCGCATACCTTCTGTTCCTGGGGTGAGTTCTAACTGGGCCCCATAAGCTCGCAACATGGCCCGCCGTTCTAGACTCATGGTTTCTGGCATGGTGAGAATGAGTTGATATCCTTTAGCCGCCGCGGCCATGGCCAAGGCTATACCGGTATTGCCTGATGTGGGTTCTACTAAAACGGTCTTTCCTGGAGAAATTAACCCGGCTTTTTCGGCGGCATCAATCATATTTACCCCGATGCGGTCTTTGACGGATGAGGCGGGATTCATGCCTTCCAATTTAACCACTATTTGAGCCAGGCAGCCTTCGGCTTGAGGAATACGGTTTAACTGAACTAAGGGCGTGTGACCAACTAATTCGGTAATATTGTTCGCAATTCGCATAATTTTCCCATGATCGTTTTAATCAAATGGTAACAAAAATTTTTTTTCTTAAACTGTTATTGATGATCTTGTTTTTGAACTGGCGTTATTTTCTGGTAAGAGCCATTCAATTTTTCGGACACGGCTCTTGTTTTTAAGACTTTTTTGCAGATTATTTATTAATTCTTTTTATGGTCTTTTAGCTAACTAATATTTTTTTAGATGACGACTTTTTTCGGGATAATTTTTATAAATCTTTTAGATTTGTCCTTGATTTATCTTAACTATTTTTGCCGAAAATAGCTACTTTAATTAGCTACTAAAAATCCCGCCTTGGGGCGGGTAATAAGATTTTTTAATCGATTAAGCTTTCGTCCTTTTAGAAGGTGAAAGTGCCACGCAGAGTTCCGATAACTTCGTCCACAGTTTGTTTAGCTTGTGAAGGCTTAGAAATCCAGATCACACCTGGGGTTAAAGAGATATTATCTGAAATTTGATATCTGTAGAATAGTTCTACGTGAACGGGGTTAAAGTCTTGCGCTCCAAGAAAACGAGTTTGATAACCTGGAATATCGTTATTATTTAAGTAGGGCTGCACACCAGCAAAGATGCCTAACAAGTTCCCTTCTTTAAATAAGTCAGGGAAGGCAAAACCACCACCATAAGTCCAGATTTCACCATCTCCAATACCGATGAGCTTAACATCAGTATAGGTTCCAAAAGCGCTGAAGCTTACCCAAGGGAAGAGTTGAACTGCCATTTCAGCACCGTAGCTGTTGGTGATTTTTTGGCGGAAGTCGTAGGGTTGAATGTTATCAATGAATCCTGGATTGTTAGCAAAGGATTGACCGTTCCCTGTGGGGGCGAAGTCAACTGTACCACTGTTATAAGAATTTCTAAGCTGACGGTGAGACAGGTTAGCGAGGGCAGTACCATTTAGCCCGATGTTGTTATCACCGTAACCTAAGCCCTGACCGAAAATTGGGCTGTCTGCACTGTGGTAAGCGTTGCTGTAGGTGAAACCTAGATTAACGCGGTTGAATAAGTTGAAATTAAGTTGAGCTAGGGCAGCATAGTCCCCGTTGAAAAGACCGGTGCCGGGTTGAGGATTGTTGGGTTGCGCTGCTAAGTAACCGCCGCTTAATGTGGTGGGACCGAGAATACTGTCTAGGAAGCCCAGACGCACACTAACACCTGCACCTGCACCACCACCGATGTTATAGATGGGGTTTCTTTGGGCAAAAGAGCTTAGTGAACCGTTACCACCGTCGAAGTCTTCAAAGTAGGGGTTGAGGGTAGGAATAAAGTCAGGGAAGATACCGCCCCAAGGAGTCACGTAGGTGTTAACTACAAAGTCTTTGCTGATTTCAATGGGCGCGTAGTAAGCTAACCAGTCTACGTAAACGTTGTTATCTGTACTGGGAGAGGTTTGCCAGGTTTGTGAGTAGGTGGGAGATTGCAGGTTATCATACTGAACGGTTCTTACCGTACCATTCTTGTCGGTGGCAGTGGTTCTGAAATCATCCCCGAAGAACTGGCCGGTCCCTGCTGATAAACGAGTGACTAAGCGGTCTTTCCCTGTGAAACTGGTGTTAAAGTTTAAACGAACCCGGTCTTGGAATACCGCTTGGGTTTGGCGGCGAGTTCCGTTAGAGTTTTCTCCAAAGGTATCGCTCAGAGCAAAGATGACTTCCCCTTGTAATTTGGTGGTCGTAGAGAACTGGTGGTCTTCTAAGAAGGCTACCCGCGCTTCTAAGTTATCTACTCTTGCTCCTAATGCCGCTAGTTCGGCTTCAAATTCTTGCATTAACCGTTTGAGCTTTTCGAGGTCTTCGCGTACTACGGCAATACCTTCTTGAATTAAACGCTCCATGACGTTTAAGCAGGCGTTTAAACCAGCCGCAAATTCCCAACGGGTTAGAGCGCGGTCGCCTCGGAATGTCCGGTCTGGATAACCGACGATACATCCGTAACGTTCTACTAAGCTCCGTAATGCTTCATAAGCCCAGGCTGTCGGCTCAACGTCGCGTAGTTGGTTGACGTTGGTGACTTGACCTTGGCTAGTGGTTCCGCCTTCGTTCCCATATTGTTCTATCTGCTGCAACATCTGATCGTTATTTTGAGCGATCGAGTCTGGCTGAACTTGGGCTATTTGAGAATTAACAGAATCTGCTTTTAGGGTTTCTGTCTTGGTTACATCTTCTGATGCACTTGCATTAGATGAAACTACGAAGACTGCCCCTAGAATAGCTGGACTAACCAGCAAAGATTTCCAGAAGAGTTTTAACATTGTCGGCTTTTCCTCACACCTAAGGTTGACTATATAGTTCATAGCCTTATTCTCCATCCTATTATACATCTCTTTTTTGGATAGATAGTAAGGTAAGTAACTTTTTTTTTGAGACTCTTCTGAGGCAGTTACTCTCTGGGTTTAATGGGTTTTTTGTTTGAGAGCGTCCTCTTCAAGTCCGTATCTATATTAATAGTTGTTATAACGCTAACTGTAGGGAACTATTCTAAACTTAAAATTTTTCTTAAATTTTTTTTCTCATGACCTTTAGAAACTATCCGCTCCCCCTTCTTCATGTTACAGATTAATCTATAACAGAGGATGGGAGAGCGGTCTAGCGGGTCTTCTGATTGAAACCTGACTGCCGGAAGGAACTCCTACATTCAGTATGGGAATCTAACTGTTTGTTAGAGAACGGCCCCGGCACACAGCCGGCTTACTTCAACCAGGAGACCCATGATATTACTACTACTATCTATCATAGGCATCACCTCCTTTTTTTACCCTGAACGGTTATGTTCTTATGATTACTTATGTAATATTAGCGTACCTGAAAAGAAAATGCAAGACAGTGAGCTAAAAATTTTGCGGCTAATGGTTGAGTTTCACCGAAATGAAGATGGATGTAAGACGCATGAAGTTTTTTCAAGTTCCATCCTTCCCAAAAAACGGCATCGGGGGAGGAAATTTTTTTGACTTCAAATAGAGAATCAGGGAATGGGGGAGTGGGGGTGAGCTTGGAACGATGAAATTCATGTCCGCATACAATTTCACCGGCTTTTAGCAGAAGACTGTCTGTGTGAGCGGCGGCTTGACGATAACCTAATGTTAAAGTTTCACTCATGATGGCGACAGTGGGCAAAATCCCTACCATTGGCCAAGTTTTTCCCTCAAAATCGCTGATTTTTTCCGATAAATACATTAACCCTCCACATTCAGCAATGGTGGGCATTCCCTGGGAAATGGCGCGAGCAACCGAGGCGCGGGCGGTGGTATTTTCTGTTAAAGCTTGGGCAAACACTTCAGGAAATCCGCCCCCAAAATAGAGTCCTTGAGTGCATTCTGGTAAATGGGGGTCAAGCATTGGACTCCAAAAAATCAGTTCTGCTCCTAATTTAACTAAAATGTCTAAATTATCGGCATAATAAAAATTAAAAGCCTTGTCTTGAGCTACCGCGATTTTAATCGAAGCAGGGGAAAGCGGCGGATGCAGCGAGATGTCTGAATGAGGAGAAGTAGAAGTTTTCAGCAAGGGGAAGAGTTGCTGCCAATCAAAACTTGTAGCCGCAAGCTGAGTCAGTTGCTCAAAGAGCGAAGATAAATGAGAAAGTTCACCAGCAGGCACTAAACCTAAATGTCGATCAGCAAGAGTAATTTGATTTTGCCGCCGTATAACGCCTAAAATGGGTAAACAGAGGGTTTCTAGGGCTTCTTGGAGCAATTGCAGATGGCGATCACTGCCCACTCGGTTTAAGACGACACCGGCAAGGTTCACGCGAGGGTCCAAGTCACGATATCCGGCGGCGATGGCGGCCACTGATCCCGATAAGCGGCTACAATCAATCACTAATAAGACGGGTAAATTTAACAGTCGAGCGATGTGGGCGGTACTGGCATAATCATTAATTCCATTGCCTCGGTTAGCTTGGGAAACCGGAGAAGCAATACCATCAAATAATCCCATTACTCCCTCTACTATAGCCATTTCCACCCCTTGACAATGACGAGCAAAGCACGACTGCACGTAAGTTTCCGAGGTGAGAACCGGGTCTAAATTTCGACAAGGGCGACCGGTGATTGCCGTATGATACATGGGGTCAATGTAATCAGGACCCACTTTAAAAGATTGTACTTGATGAGAGTGTGCAGATAAAAAACAAAGCAGGGAGAGAGTTACCGTTGTTTTTCCTACCCCGCTTCGTTCACCAGCAATAATAATAGACATTTTTTGAGTTAACAGTAATCAGTTAATAGTTAAGAGTTGTCAGCAGATAGGGGTTAGTCCCTTACCTTATCACCGATCACTGTTAACAGTTAAGGTTTAAGTGTTAAGTAATTTAAGGATTTTGTAGGTTAGCTCCATAGTTTCTTGATAGAGGTGATCTTGTCCCCAACGGCGTAATTGCTGACCTAATAATTGTTCGGTGTTTTGGTCCGCTAAAGAGGTCACTTGTTCAATGCGGCAAGATTGGGCCCCGCCTGACGCTTCCATTCGCATACATCCTTTAGTTTCTGAACACAAAACCGTACAACAGTCAGCCTGTAAATTGGTTGAACTGAGTTTGATGCTGATCAAGTCACCGGCGATATCTCCGTAGTCTTCGAGAGGTATGGCGGCTAATTCAGCTTCAACGGTACGTTTATCAGGACTCATGAAGGTCACGCGCCGTAGGTCATAATCTCCGCCTTCTTGTTTGTAGGCTACTGGTAACCATTTTAGACGACTGGCTACCCAACCTAAGAACATCCAAGCTTGAGCCGGGTTTCCTTTTTCATAATCAATGACCACTCGGTCAATTTCTCCGATCGCGCTACGACGTTCAGGGGCATCAAATGCCTCTGCTGTCAATTCTTGCCAAGCCGCCAGTCTGCCCCAGTTTAAATCAGCCATAGGCATTTTTTTCTCCAGCATTTCGCCGATTTTCAGGAGGTCGGTTTCTGGGTTTGTGAAGGTGCTAGAGTCGATGATTACGCTATCACTTTGAGCCGCTAGACGTTTAAATAAGCCGTATTCTGGCTCGGGGCTGGCTTTCCACCAGATATATTTAGGCAGTTCGGTAATCGCTAACTCGGATATCATGCCGCCAATTCTGTCTAATGCCTCGGCGGTTCCCCGCAGGGTAATATATTCACAACAGATTAAGGTTTGTTGTGAGCGTTTGTTAATCGGGCAATAAGCCGATACTTGAGCGGTTACGCCTTCATCTTCGCCCACTGTGGGACATAGGGTAATGATACGACAGGGGTTAACGGCGGCAATTGCATCCGCGAGTCCGGCTCCTTCTAAGTCCGAAGGGTACATTTGTACCGCTTTCTCTTCGGCATTGGTTAATCGTCCCTCAGCGATGGCTTGAGCGTAAGTTTCTTGTAATTTGGTCAGTAATTGCTGATTAGATTTGCCGGTGATTTCTAATCCATAGGCTTTTTGAGCGGCTTTGATAGCGAGGACGGTTCTAGGTCCGGCGATGCCATCAATTGGGCCAGAATAGTAGCCTAGGGCTGTTAATAACTGTTGAGTGCCTTCGGTTTCATAGACGATAAAAGTAAAGGTGGTTGCTCGAGTTGCCGCCAGCCCATCATCTTTATTATTGTAGGTTTGCCATATATTGGTTAAGGATGTTTCTAGTTCATCAATCGAGACATCCTTGGGAGCTTGTAACGATACCAACGGAGGTGTGTCTGTGGTCATCATAGTTCGTTATTGCTTATGTAGTCATGGGTCAATGGGTCATAGGTCATTAGTCATGTATCACCGAGTCATGGCTATGGGGGATCATTGATGATTAATCTGGGTTATTTTTTTAACGGTTATCCTAATCACTCATGACTAGGGACTATTGACTAATGACTAGAGACTATTAACTATTAACGATTAACTGTTAACTGATTACTGTTTACTGTTAACTATTAGAGTCTGCGCCAACGGCGACCATCGCGGTTAATGAAAAATTCAGCTTCTGGGGGGTCCCATGTGCCGGCTTCATATTGGGGAATGGTGCTGGGATCTGAAGGTGCATCCCAAGCGGCTAAGGCGGGAGTTACCACGCGCCAAGCTTCTTCTACTTCATCGCCTCGGGTAAATAGGGTTTGATCGCCTAACATACAATCAAGCAGGAGACGAGAATAAGCATCTGCGGTTGCCATCCCAAAAGAAGACCCATAACTAAAGTCCATATCGACGGTCCGAGTCCGTAAGTCGGCTCCGGGCATTTTTGCCTCAAAGCGTAAGGATATGCCTTCATTGGGTTGAATCCGCAAGCTTAATACATTAGGATTAGCTTGATGAGCGACGGATTCAAAAATCAGTAAGGGGACTTCTCGAAACTGAATGGCTATTTCTGAGACTTTTTTCGGCAGACGTTTACCACTACGTAGATAGAAGGGGACACCTTTCCAACGCCAGTTATCGATCATTAATTTTAACGCGACGAAGGTGGGGGTAGTGGAGTTAGGGTTGACCCCGGGTTCTTCGCGGTATCCGGGTACGGGTTTTCCTTTCATCCAGCCGGCTTTATATTGTCCCCGGATGGCTGATTTTTCTAAGTTATGAATATCGGCTAAATGAGTCGCTTGTAGAACTTTTACTTTTTCGTTGCGAATACTATCAGCATTGAGTCCGTTGGGCGGTTCCATCGCAGTTAGACAGAACAGTTGCATGAGATGATTTTGAATCATATCTCGCAGGGCACCGGATTTATCATAATAGCCAGCCCGGTCTTCTACACCAACGGTTTCTGCCACTGTAATTTGAACGTGATCGACAAATTGGCGGTTCCATAGGGGTTCAAAAATGGCGTTAGCGAAGCGGAACACCAAGAGATTTTGAACGGTTTCCTTGCCTAAATAGTGGTCAATACGATAGACTTGTTCTTCTTTACAAACATTTTGCACCACTTGGTTGAGGATCTTAGCGGAACTGAGGTCCTTACCAAAGGGTTTTTCAATCACAAGGCGGTTTTTGATCGGATCGGCGAGCATTCCGTGAGAACCGAGCAGTTTAATGGCAGGGGCGAAGAAATTCGGCGCTACTGATAAGTAAAAGACTCGATTTCCTCGGGTTCCTCGTATTCCATCTAGTTCTTCGAGGAAGTCTTTTAATTTTTGATAACTGTCTGGGTCATCCATATTCCCAGAACTATAATATAGTCCTTGGGCGAAGTCGTTCCAGAGTTCTTCGTTTTCTATGCCGCCGCCAAATTCTTCAACGCCTTGGCGCATCTGTTCTCTAAAATAGTCGTGACTCCATTCGCGCCTCGCCACCCCTACTACTGTCAATTCTCGCGGAAGCCGTCTTTCTTTTCTAAATTGATATAAAGCGGGTATAAGTTTTCTTTGGGTTAAGTCTCCTGATGCCCCAAATATGACCAGAATTAGGGGTTCAGGCGTTTTCTCTTGCGAGAGTCCAACGCGGAAGGGATTTTCTAATAGTGTTACCATGGGATTGTTTTTTCTCCTATGATTGTTTTTAGTTTACCTATTTGGGGTTAACCATATTCCTAAGAGAAGATTAAATTCATTGGATTAAAAGCTATTTTTGCTGTTCGGTTTGTTTTTTTGATTTTTGAGAAACTAATACTTTTTTGAGGATTTATCCTTGAGATTGAAGTTTAAGATGGTTCTTTTTTAATTGAGTCACTAGCCAAAAGTCTTATTTATTAATCTTTTAATGTCAAAGACTAATGACTAATGACAGCAATTGGTAATTATTTACACAGTTGCTAAGTGATTGACTTTTTCTGCCAAAGAAGATATTAAAGACTCAAAGGGTTTGATAAATTTTTCAATCCCATCCTCAAGTAATTCTTCCATCACGGCATCGAGATCGATGTTAATGTCGGGGTCTTTGAGACTTTCTATGAGATTATAAGCGCTCTCGACATCACTTTCAAGGCGGCTAGCCGGGTGACAGTGATCTGCACAAGCTTCGATGGTGGTCGGGGGTAGGGTGTTAACGGTATCGGGACCGACTAACTCGTCAACATACATCACATCGCTGTATTCTGGGTTTTTGGTTCCCGTAGAGGCCCACAGCAGACGTTGAACTTTTGCTCCTTTGGCGGCTAAAGCTTGCCAACGCTCACTGCTATAAATTTCTTTATACTTTTGATAGGCAATTTTGGCGTTAGCAATGGCTATTTTGCCTTTAATTGCTTTTAATTTTACCTCTTGTTCGATGGTATCTACACCGGCGGCTAGTTTAGCATCAATGCGATCATCAATATTGGTATCTATTCGAGAGAGGAAGAAACTTGCCACAGAAGCAATATGACTAATATCTTTTCCTTCGGCGGCGCGTTTTTCTAGTCCTCGAATATAAGCCCAAGCGGTATTAACGTAGCTATCCACTGAAAACAGCAAGGTCACATTAACATTAATTCCCTCACTTATAGCGGTTTCAAATGCCGGCAATCCTTCTTTTGTGCCGGGAATTTTAATCATTAAGTTCGGGCGATCTAGGGTTTGGAAATACCGCCGAGCTTCGGCGAGGGTACTTTCAGTATCTTTAGCAATATTGGGAGGAACTTCGATACTGACATAACCATCTAGTCCGTTGCTTTGCTGATAAACTGGCTTGAAAATCTCACAAGCGTGGCGAATATCGTCAAACACTAATATTTCATAGATTTCTTGAACGGATTTTTTGTCTTTGATGCCTGCGTCAATATCTTGGTCATAGATTTTATTGCCTTTGATGGCTTTTTCAAAGATGGCTGGATTAGAGGTAAGGCCTTGAATGCCTCGATTAGCGATTAAGGCTTCCAGTTCTCCAGACTGAATTAAATCTCGGTTCAAATTATCCATCCAGATACTTTGACCGTATTTTTGCTCAATTTCTAAAATAGGATTTGCTGCTGTCATAAAGTTGCCCTCCGATGTGTTTTTTTACCTCAAAATCTCGCAAAAAGTTGAATAGAAATGAGGTAAAGTTTGAAGTTTTTTAAGAGTGTTGTTACTTTTGAGCCGCTCGGCGTTTGTGGTCATCAATAAAGGATTCTACGAGTTTGACATCTTCTGCACTGCCAATAATTAAGGGGGTGCGAGTGTGTAGATGAGTGGGAACCACATCTAATAAGTTTTGTTCGCCATTACTAGCCCGTCCGCCGGCTTGTTCGATCAAAAAGGCTAGGGGGGCGGTTTCATAAAGTAATCTTAGCTTCCCTTCGGGTTTTTTGACTGTACCTGGATATAGAAAAACTCCACCCTGTAATAAGATGCGGTGAATATCTCCGACTAATGCCCCACTATAGCGGGCTGTATAGCCTTCGTGACGGTGTACGTAGCGAGTATAGTCTCGAATGGCTTCATCCCATTGCCAGAAATTGCCCTCGTTGGTGCTATAAACGGGGCCGTGATCGGGGATGCGGATATTTTCTTGGGCTAAGATAAATTCGCCTAAACTGGGGTCGAGGATAAAGGAGTGTACCCCATAACCGAGAGAATAGACTAAGACGGTGGATGGACCGTAAAGAATGTATCCTGCGGCGAGTTGTTTGTGTCCATCTTGGAGTAAATCACTGGCATCACCATTTAAGTCTTCGCCGATGCCTTGTCTGATGGAGAAGATGGAGCCGACATTTAAGTTAATATCGACGTTAGAAGACCCGTCAATGGGGTCATATAGTAGGGTATAGCGTCCAATGGGACAGTTTTCGGGGATGTAGTAGGGGTCATCCATTTCTTCTGAAGCAAGGCGGCAGACTAACCCACTTTGTTTAAAGACGGCGATGAATACGTCATTGGCAAAGACATCCATTTTTTTGACTTCTTCGCCTTGTACGTTGGTTTCACCGGTGAATCCGAGGACATCGGCCATTAAACCAGCGCGAGAAAGGCGGCGGGAAATGAGTTTTCCGGCTAGGGCAATGCGATTCATGATGGCACTGAGGTCTTGTGCATCGGGTGAAAAGCTTTGTAATTGTTGTAAGACGTGACGGGACAGGGTGGTACAATCCCTATCTAGACTCATTTCTTGCTTAACAATGGGTTTTGCACTGAGCATACTCTCTATCTCCCAAGATGTGGCGAATGTAGTGACCTTAATGACAACGAGGCTATCAAGGTTTTTTGGTCGCTTTTACTGATCTATGGTAGGCAAGAATTCTTGATTTGGTTAAAAACTTTAGACAAGTTTCAGGTTGGCAATGTTTTTGTGACAATTTGAGTATATTTTAAGCACTTTTGCTTAAGTCTTTGGGGAGAAATAGCGGTTTAAGTATTGGCTATTACATTTTTAGAAAATTTAATTATTAGGTCAAAATGGTTTAATAATGTAGATCAACTTAAGCTTAATAATCCAAACATGAGCCGCTATCTAATTGCACTAATTTTAGCCGCATTTATCACCCTGTCAAACGCTGTAACTCCCGCCTCGGTTTGGGCGTTGGAATACCCCTCTACTCCCCTAGCCGCATTACCTTTAATCAATCAACTGTTTAAAGGAACTGCCCCTGACAATATCGGAATACATGAGGGTAAATTAGCGGCTTGTCCGTCTACTCCTAACTGTGTGGTTTCTCAAGATGCTGATTCAACCCATACCATAGCACCCATTACCTACCAAACGGACCGAGATGCCGCTAAACAAACTCTAATTAAAGTTCTCGGGGTAGTCCCTCGTACCACCATCATTGAAGAAACCGATGATTACATTCGGGTAGAATCTGAAAGTCGTCTGATGGGATTTATCGATGATGCAGAATTTTACTTTCCCCCGGATGAAAAAGTGATTCATGTCCGTTCAGCGTCACGCTTAGGAGAATCTGATTTAGGAGTTAACCGCAGAAGATTAGAACAAATACGCCTAGCAATGCAAGATTTAGGAGTTTAAGCAGAATTATGAACCAAACTTGTCCGCATTGTGAGGGAAAAGGATACATTGAGATTCGAGACTGTAGCGGCGAAGTTCAGCGTGAGGAAACCTGCTTATTTTGTGGGGGTACTGGGCACCTAACCCAAGATGATGATGATTAATTAATTGAAAAATTTTAGGCGGAGTATGTCAACACTTCGCCACCCCGCCTAGAACATTATGCTACAAAAATATTACAAACAAGGGCTTGATTTTTCCATTTAATTCCACTTTGATAGAGAGTCCTCTAACTATCAGACACTATATTTTCCAATAATTTTGGGACTGACATCACCCCAGGCCGCCTCGTATTCTAAAGATGTCGAGAGCAATAGAGGCAACCAAAATGTTAAACGCTACCACCCACAACACCCAACTAATTCGCAACTACATCATCGCCGCTACTACTGTTATGTTAATGAGTGCTGGGGTAGCTGATATGTTTAACAATCCTCAAAGAATTGCTCAACAAGACAAATTAGATGGCTATGGCCGCTACATTGGTGCAGGGTTAGTTAGCTATGGTAAAAGCCTTGCTCGTTAAACCGTCTATTTTCTAAATTTTTGCCTTAATAAAAACTCTTGTCAACTTTTCCTGCTTATAACAGCAGGTTTTTTTATGACTTTCAAAAACAGCACAAATAGCTAATCCCCCAACCCTCAAAATTAAAAACCTCGGTTGTCCGAGGTCGAGAGTAGGAGAAATCCAAAATGTCGATGCTTTTTTGTCAAAAATTTGATTAGCTGATTACCAAGGAAACTACTACCAGTGTGGTGACTAATAGAGTAGCGAAAATGCCTTGAAGTAAATAGCGGCGCTGTTGATAGGGAGCGGGATATTCAGCATAGTACATATCAGGTTCGGTGGCGTAGTTGTTGAGATGTCCTTGTTCGTTAACTGTAGTGTACATAGCTTGTTCCTCCGTTTGCGTTTTTTATTGAGATGTTTACTTAAAAATTTGATTAGCTGATTACCAAGGAAACCACTACCAGTGTGGTGACTAATAGGGTAGCGAAAATGCCTTGGAGTAAATAGCGGCGCTGTTGATAGGGAGCGGGATATTCAGCATAGTACATATCAGGTTCGGTGGCGTAGTTGTTGAGATGTCCTTGTTCGTTAACTGTGGTGTACATAGCTTGTTTCTCCGTTTGCGTTTTTTATTGAGATGTTTATTGAAAAATTTGATTAGCTGATTACCAAGGAAACCACTACCAGTGTGGTGACTAATAGGGTAGCGAAAATGCCTTGGAGTAAATAGCGGCGTTGTTGATAGGGAGCGGGATATTCAGCATAGTACATATCAGGTTCGGTGGCGTAGTTGTTGAGATGTCCTTGTTCGTTAACTGTGGTGTACATAGCTTGTTCCTCCGTTTGCATTTTTTATTGAGATGTTTACTTAAAAATTTGATTAGCTGATTACCAAGGAAACCACTACCAGCGTGGTGACTAATAGAGTAGCGAAAATGCCTTGGAGTAAATAGCGGCGTTGTTGATAGGGAGCGGGATATTCAGCATAGTACATATCAGGTTCGGTGGCGTAGTTGTTGAGATGTCCTTGTTCGTTAACTGTGGTGTACATAGCTTGTTCCTCCGTTTGCATTTTTTATTGAGATGTTTACTTAAAAATTTGATTAGCTGATTACCAAGGAAACCACTACCAGCGTGGTGACTAATAGAGTAGCGAAAATGCCTTGGAGTAAATAGCGGCGTTGTTGATAGGGAGCGGGATATTCAGCATAGTACATATCAGGTTCGGTGGCGTAGTTGTTGAGATGTCCTTGTTCGTTAACTGTGGTGTACATGATTTGTTCCTCTGTTTGTTTCCTCATGTAAATAAATGTAACAAATTAGTAACGAATTGTAAAGTATGCTTGACAAATTTTTTTAGATAGTATCCATAAGTTATAGTTATCTAAGGAGACTCTTCTGTTGGGAGACAGGCATCAATAATAAGCCCCCTCACCTGGTAAGCTGTTACGCATCTAAATTATTAGTCCAGATAAAGAAGGGGGAAAGGGGAAAGGGGAAAGGGGAAAGGGGAAAGGGGAAAGGGGAAAGGATTGAACCTTTGTACCAAAAATAAAGTTATAAAAATTAAATGCGTCTTAGCTTAGGCGAAGGGGATGGAGGAGAAGTATCAATAATAAGCCCCCTCACCTGGTTGGCGAAGGGGTTGGGGGAGAGGTCAATATTGATTAAACACTGACACCATAAACTTTTTGATAATAATCCTGATATTCTTGGGATAATAAAGGTTGCCACCATTCGCGGTTGTTGAGAAACCATTGAATGGTTTTGCGTAACCCTTCTTCTACGGTGACCTCTGGAGTCCAGCCTAATTCAGTCTTAATTTTTGTGGCATCGATAGCATAACGTCTATCATGTCCTGGACGGTCTTTAACAAAAGTAATTAACTGTTTAGAGGGTTTAACGGGTAAATCTGGGGCTAATTCATCCATCAATTCACATAATAAAGTGACTAAATCGATGTTTTTAACCTCATTATTTCCCCCGACATTATAAGTCTCTCCGGGTTGTCCTTTATGGATGACAATATCTAAAGCCTTACAATGGTCTAAGACAAATAACCAATCTCTAATGTTTTGCCCATCTCCATAAACTGGTAACGGTTTTCCTAAGAGGATATTAATACACATCAACGGTATTAACTTTTCCGGAAAATGATAAGGGCCATAATTATTAGAACAATTGGTAATAATGGTGGGAACCTTATAAGTATGAAAATAGGCTCTCGCTAAATGATCACTAGCCGCTTTTGAAGCTGAATAGGGGCTATTAGGCGCATAAGGGGTTGTCTCTGTAAAAGCCGGATCATCTGGGCCTAAGCTTCCGTAAACCTCATCGGTTGAAACATGAAGAAAACGGTAATTTTCGGGGCTTCCTTTTTCCGTCCAATAATGACGAAAACTATCTAATAGTGTAAAGGTTCCCACCACATTAGTTTGAATAAAAGCATCAGGGCCTAAGATAGAACGGTCTACATGAGATTCTGCCGCAAAATGAGCCACTGTATCCACATTTTCCGCTCTTAAAAGACTATCAATCAAAGAGCGATCTCCTATATTGCCCTGTACAAAACGAAAGTTTTCAAGGGATTCTAAAGGGGCTATATTTTGACGATTTCCGGCATAAGTCAAAGCATCCAAAACAATCACCCGGTCATTGGGATAATTATTACACCAATGATGAACAAAATTCGAGCCGATAAAACCTGCACCACCTGTAATTAAAATAGTCATTTGTTAGTCCCTATGATCTTATGCTAACTCGATGTGAGAATCATCTCCAATCATAAATCGTAAAGCAATTGGACGTTGTGGTGCCGGTTCGAGTTTAGCCCGTTGTCCAATGACGCTATCGACGATTCTTTGTTTAATGCCAATTATAGAAGCTTTTTGTAAAATTACGCTGTGTTCTAAATCGGCATCTTTGAGGCTCACTTCATCGGCAATACTGGTATAAGGGCCAATAAAGCAATTTTCTATGTGGCAATTATTACCAATAATAACCGGTCCGCGAATGGTACTATTAACAATTTTCGTGCCGGCTCCGATTTCTACTCGTCCAATGATTTGACTTTGAGCATCAATCTCTCCATTTTTAGAAATTTCTAAACAGGTATCTAAAATAATACGATTAGCTTCTAACAAATCATCTTTTTTCCCGGTATCTAGCCACCAACCGGTTAGTTGTAAAGCTTCTACTGGTAATTGTCGATCAATTAATTCTTGAATCGCATCTGTAATTTCTAATTCTCCTCTAGCTGAGGGTTGAATGGCGGCTATGGCATCATGAATAGCGGGCGAAAATAGATAAATTCCCACTAAAGCCAAATTAGAAGGAGGATTTTTCGGTTTTTCGATTAACTGTAAAACCCGTCCTTTTTCATCCACTTTAGCCACACCAAAAGCCGTTGGATTAGATACAGTACGTAACAAAATTAGAGCATCTAGGTGTTGTTTAGAGAAAGTTTCTACAAAGGGAATGACTTCATCTTGAATTAGGTTATCTCCGAGATACATAATGAAAGGAGAATCCCCTAAAAAGGGTTGAGCTATTTTAACGGCATGGGCTAATCCTAGGGGTTCATCTTGAAGAATGTAAGTGATGTTAGCGCCAAAGCGCTCTCCATTACCGGTTTTAAGTTGAACTTCTTGGCCGGTTTCAGGACTAATAATAATACCAATATCTGTAATTCCAGCTTTAACGATCGATTCTATTCCGTACCAGAGAATCGGTTTATTAACCACAGGAACTAATTGCTTTGCTCCTGTATAAGTTAAGGGACGTAATCTTGTACCTTTACCGCCAGATAATATAAGTGCTTTCATGAGTTTTGAGAATATAGTTGAAAGAGCATTTGTTTCAGGGAGTCTCGCCAGTAGGGGGGGTAGTTTCCCAACAGAGGGCGAATTTTTTGCTGAGAAAGGACTGAATAGGCGGGACGTTTTGCCGGGGTGGGATATTCAGCAGTAGTAATGGGGACAACCTCGTTAATTTTTAAGGGAAAACCGATTAATTTGGCTTCCTCAAAAATTGCCCTAGCAAAATCATACCAACTAGCTACCCCACTATTAGTAAAGTGATAAATTCCGGTGGGAGTTTTTTCTTCTAACTCAAGCAATTTTGCGATAGCATCTGCAATATCTTTGGCCCAAGTAGGAGTTCCCACCTGATCGGCAACTACTCGTAGTTGTTCTCTTTCTGCTCCTAGGCGCAGCAGGGTTTTGACAAAGTTACTTTTTCCATAGGTGCCGTATACCCAAGCCGTCCTAAGAATAATATAACGCTCACAATTTTCAGCAATTGCCTTTTCTCCGGCGAGTTTAGATTTAGCATAAACACCGATGGGGTTAGTTTCATCGGTTTCGGTGAGGGGAATGCCTCTAGTGCCATCAAAAACGTAATCTGTAGAAACATGTAAGAAGGTTGCCGCTAATTTTTGGCTTTCTCTGGCGAGAATTTTGGGGGCTATTTCATTGACAGCATAAGCGAGTTCTGTTTCACTTTCTGCTTTATCCACTGCGGTGTAAGCAGCCGCATTAACAATCATTTCAGGATGAACTTGTGCGATGAGTTGACGGATACTCTCGGTTTGAGTCAAATCTAATTGATCTCGTGCGACTGAGATGATTTCGCCTAGAGGGGCTAGGGTAGTCTGTAATTCTTGCCCTAATTGCCCGTTGCTTCCTAGCAGTAAAATTCGTTTCATAGGTTATGGATCATTCTCTATTGATTATTAGTCACTGATTAAAAGACCTCTGCTTCTTTGAGAAGTTTGCCGGCTAGGTCTTTATTAGACAAAATTGGCTCACCTTGAAGGGGCCAATCAATGGCTAAGTCGGGATCATTCCAGAGAATAGATCTTTCATATTCTGGGGCATAATAATCTGTGGTTTTATATAAAAATTCGGCTGCCTCTGAAAGAACCAAAAAACCATGAGCAAAGCCGGCTGGAATCCAGAATTGTCGTTTATTTTCTGCGCTGAGTAAACAGCCTACCCATTGGCCGAAAGTCGGGGATGAAGAACGAATATCAACAGCCACATCAAAAACTTCTCCCACCACAACCCGTACTAACTTGCCTTGAGGTTGTTGAATTTGATAATGCAAACCTCTCAAGACGTTTTTCAGGGAACGGGAGTGATTATCTTGGACAAAATCAGTTATTATCTCGGTTTTGTCTTGAAAAGCTTTTTGATTGAAACTTTCATAAAAAAAACCTCGATCATCCCCGAAGACTTTAGGCTCTATGATCAAAACGTCAGGTATTTCTGTAGGTATAATTTTCATGAGTCAGTCATCAGCGATTAATTTTGTTTATTGGTTTCCCAGGCTGTCAGACCTAGAATTTTACTCTGTGTAAGTAGTTTATCAACAATTGAGCCTCTGCTAAAAACCAGGAGCCAGATATTAGGCCTCTTGTAGTTAGAAGATGTAGATCCTTATCGAAAACGAAGAAAGCTTAACGGAAAAAATCCAGTTTTCCAGCTTGCTCCACATTAACTCTACACTTTGAGTAGCTTTACCTAGGATCAACCCAGTAGGCTATCATGTTTGGGCATGAGTTTCAAGCTGATCCCCTATAGCGATTAAAGGGCGGCGACGAAGTGCGGCTTAGGTGGCTATCCAATTTTTTGTTTATTTAATTGGGAATGAAAAATGAAGTTAAGTAAAAACTCGTAATAAATTTTACTTTTTTATTAAAGATTATGAGGTAATACCTGCCCGTCTAAATACGTAAAAATCGGGCAATTATTGAATTAAAGTTAATTTTATTGGCACTTTAGAAAATAAAAAGTTAGATATAGAAAATAGAGATTAATTAATTCTTCAATGATTTTTCGGGTGAAGTGCTGACTTCTCCTTACTTTAATCAGGTTGAAGGCTTAGGGTATATCAATGAAAAAAAACGATATTAGACGATTTATTCGTCTGAATACTTTCTCACGACTCACACTGCCTATTATTTTATTAAGTCAATCCATTTTACCAGCCACCGCATTAAATAAAAATCATATAAAGCCAGATGAAACAGTAAACTGTGAAATTCTGATCGTTGGAGGCGGATTAGCTGGTGTGGCTAGTGCTTATGAAAGTTTACTTGCTGGTCGTACCGTTTGTTTAACGGAGATTACAGACTGGGTAGGCGGGCAAATTACGTCTCAGGGGACTTCGGCGCTTGATGAAGGAGAAAAACAACGCTCTCTGAATTATTTTCCTCGCGGCTATCAAATTCTTCGCAGTGGTATTGAGCGATTGTATGGTCAACTTAATCCTGGCAATTGTTGGGTTAGTCACAGTTGTTTTATCCCTAAAGATGCTCAACAAATTCTCTTTCAAGAATTACAGTGGGCTGCCAGACAAGGTAATGGTCAACTGAAATGGTTTCCTTCGACGGTAGTTAAAGAATTAGAAATCTCTGCTGATGGTGATCAGATTAACGGAGTGATGGCTATTCAACATACCCCTAAACCCGGTCAACCTCCTATTAATAGCTTTCCTCTGTCGAAAATCTATCAAGATGCTTACCGTTATGAAGATTCTCCTCAATTAAGTAAAAAAGTCATCCACTTTGTGCCTAAAACGCCCTTAAGAAAGGGCCCGGCCGATTGGTATGTTATAGAAGCGACAGAAACCGGAGAAGTGATTGCTTTAGCGGATGTTCCTTATCGTTTGGGACTTGATCCGCGTTCGGCTTTAAATCCTTCCTCGCCGACAGATACCAGCAATCCTTATTGTACCCAAGGCTTTACCTACACCTTTGCGATGGAGCAAACGAAAACTCCTGTTTTCCAAGAAGAACCTCCGTTTTATGCCAAATATAAAGCTTATTACGGTTATGACCCTAATCCATCCAAGGCGAATTTTGATTACGTTTTTACCTATCGACGCATTTGGAACCCCACGCCAGGGAAATTGATGCAATTTGGAGGGGTGAAGTTTACTGAACCTATGCCAGGGGATATCTCGATGCAGAATTGGGAATGGGGTAATGATTATCGTCCTGGCACTTCTCTTGATAATCTGATTTATAGCCGACAACAGTTACAAGAAACCGGACAACTAAAATCTGGCAATTGGATGGGCGGCTTACGCCAAGAAACTCTCCGCAAAGGTGAAGAACACGCTCTTGGTTATTACTATTGGTTAGTAGAAGGAACCACAGATTCTCAGTTAGGAGATGGTGTTAAAAAACCTTATCCTAATCATATTCTGCTTAAAGGTTTAGATTCTCCGATGGGAACTCTACATGGATTATCTAAGTACCCTTATATTCGGGAAGCAAGGCGAATTATTGGGCGTTTTTCTGGGGATTATCCCGACGGATTTGCTATTAATGAACTGGATATCTCAGCAAAGGACTACTTTAATATTCATTATCGGGATGCTATTCCTATGAGTATGTATTACGATGTTTGGCGGCAAGTGACGCGCTTAGAGATTTTTACTAAAGGAGTGCAGCCGATTTCTCAAATGCAATATACTCGACGCACCAGCGCAACGCCTTTTGCTGATGGAGTGGGGATTACTCAATATAGTATGGATTTTCATCCCTGTATGGCCAATTCTCCTCCTGAAGCACCCGGAAATCGAGAACGAGAAGATGTGCGTTGGGGTTATGCTCCGACTTATCCGGCTCAAATTCCTTTAAGGGCTATGATTCCTCAAAAGATTGATAATTTGTTGGTAGCGGGGAAAACGATTGCTACTAGCCATATTGCGGCGGCGGCTTTTCGGGTTCAATCTTTTGAATGGGCTGTTGGGGCGGCTGCCGGAACGACCGCAGATTTTGCGTTAAAAAAAGGTATTTTCCCTTATCAGTTGGTAGAAGATAATTCTGAGCATAGTTCGGATTTATTGGAGTTAAGACAAAAGTTAGAAAATAATGGTAATCCTACTCATTTTCCTGAGTATGAATTGGGTAGAAAATAAGAGGATGTCTAAACTATGATTTAAGTGATTATTTGATTGACTATGATTAAAATTATAGCCCTCATTTAATGATTAAAATCGTAGTTTAGACGAGTTTATTAATATTTAATGAAGTTTATAACTTAGCGTGAGTTCCATCACACAAAGGAGAATTATTCGTTTTTTTACATAAACATAAAGCAACTTTTTTGGCTTCTTCAAGCGTAAATTTTACAGGAACAAAATCTGTTCCTTTATGCCCTCCATCACAATAGGGTTGATTTTTAGAATTGCCGCAACTACACCACCAATAATCACCGGCTTCTAGTTCTAATACCACAGGTTTTTTGTCAACAATAATCGGTTCAGACATAGTATTCTCCTCTCAATTTTTAATGGTTTTTTGCTGTAAAACTTTCTGTGATTATTGTAGGTTGTTTCTTTTTAAAAGACAATATGTTATTTTATAAACACATTGTTTCTGTTTATTCTACAATTGATGGATAAATTTGAAAGTATAAAAGCCTTTACACAAGTCATTAAGGCAGGAGGATTTGCCGCCGCCGCGCGGGAAATGAATTTATCTCGCTCAATGGTGAATAAGTTGGTGATTAATTTAGAAAATGAGCTAGGAGTGCAACTCTTACAGCGCACTACTCGGCAAGTCACGCCAACTGCTACCGGTTTGGCGTTTTATGAGCGTTGCCTGAGTATTTTGGCGGAATTGGAAGAGGCAGAGTTGGCGGTTTCTCAACTTCAGAGAGAACCTAAAGGAATACTGAAAATTAATGCACCGATGTCTTTTGGTACGTTGCATTTAGCACCGGCGATCGCTGATTTTATGTTGCAATATCCCGACTTACAGGTACAACTGACGTTAGAGGATCGTTTTATTGATCCGATTGCTGAAGGGTTTGATGTTACCGTTAGAATCTGTAAACCGTTTCAGGCAGCAGGGTTAATTGTTCATCCTTTGGTTGGGGTTAAACAGGTTCTCTGTGCTGCACCGAGTTATTTCGATAAGCGGGGTATTCCCAAGCATCCAAAGGAATTAGGGGAGCATTCTTGTTTGCATTATGGCTATTTGGCGGCTGGTAATCAATGGAAATTATTCGGGCCTAAGGGAGAGTGTACAGTTAATATTAATGGGGTTCTCTGTTCTAATAATGGAGAGGCGCTATGTAGTGCGGCACTTAAAGGTTTAGGGATTGTTTTGTTGCCGACTTTTATTATTGGGGATGAGTTGAAAACGGGGAGTCTGGTACAAGTTTTACCGGATTATTTTGGGTTAGAGCTTTTTGTTTATGTGATTTATCCGACTAATCGTCATCTTTCGATTAAGATTCAGTTATTTACTGAGTTTGTTAAGGGTGTTTTTGGTGAGCAGTCTTGTTGGGGTTTTGATGTTGTGTAGCGGCTGGTTTTTCCTACAAAGACGCAAAGCCGCAGAGAAGGACGCAAAGAGGTTTTTTGTTGGTATCATTATTTATTCTTCTTCATTGATTGTGTTATCAAAAATAGCTTCATCTAAATTTACTTCTGTAAACTCTGTTCCTGTAAGATCTGCATCAGTAAGATCTGTATCTTCAAAATTTACGTCTGTAAAATTAGCATTAGTAAGATTAGCACCGGTAAGATCTGCACTTTTAATACTTCCATTGGTAAAATTCACACCTGAAAGATTAGCATTAGTCATGTCAGCTTCAAAAAAAAGTAGACCTTCCAAATAAGCATTTTTAAAATTAGAGTTTGTCAAATTTGCTTCTGTAAAATCATTCAGAAAAATTATATCTTGATAAGTTTCATCAGAGCTTAAAAAGGCTTCTGTAAAATATGTATTTTCAAAATAGGATTCGCTTAAATTTGCTCCTTTAAATTCTGTTGCCATAATTTTTGATTCGGAAAAATTTACTTTTTGTAGATTGGCGCAGTTAAATTTTACAGAAACAAGAGTAGAATGAGATAAATTTACTCTTATTAAATTTGTACATTCAAGATCTAAATCCATAAGAACACAATTTTGTAAATTTAAAAAACTCAAACACTTACGAGTTATTGTATCTTCTTGAATTTTTTGATATTCTTTTATTTGTAATCTATAAATCCATTGCCCAAAAGCACTAGGAGAAGGCCAATTAATATTTGATAATTCTTCTGTTCTCCTCGCACAAGCATTTAACACTACTAATAAAGCTTCTTCTGCATTCCTTGCTTGTCGCATTTCTTCTTGAAAATTAGGGCGAGGGTCTATTTTTTCCATTGGCATTCCATAGATTAACATAAATTCTATGAGGTGGCATAACATTTGTTGCCATTTTTTGACTGTTTCTAAATCTTGTAAGCGAATTTCATCTTTTAAAAATTCAAATAAATATCTATTTATTGCTGATGGTCCAGATAAGATAGCCCATTTTACTAAAGCTTCTCTTTTATCGTATCCCTTGCGATAGTTCTTTTCTCTTGCGTCTAACTCTTCATCAATATCTTGAACTTCCCTTACAATACGTCTAGCAGTTAAATATTCTCCAAAGCTTTTATGAGTAAATTCAAAGGTCTTATCACTTCCTCTTAATTCTCCGCTTTCCCGAAAATAAAAGGCTGTTAAAAGCCGAGTAATACTCGCTTTACAATCTTCTTGTAAATCCGCTTGAAAACGATTTAATATTTCTTGAACTCCACTATTATTGCAATGGTTTTGTATTTCATTAACTGTTGTGGTTCGCCCATCTCCATGCCAACAAGCGAGGGCAATTTCTTCTAAAACTCCGATAAATTCTTCTTTTTTAATACCTTTTGTTACCGGATATTCATGTTTTTCATAACCTCTTTCATAAACCGCATATAATAAATCAGCATAAATTTCATTTAAGTTTGTTTCTTCATTAAATATAATTTTTTGGCGTTCATAACTGAGGGCAATTAAATAATTGAGTAAAGGTTGGGCTGTTATTTCTGTTAGATTATCTTGATCTAGATCTAATGGAAGTCCTTGATATTCTTTTCCTTTGGCTTTGCCATACAATTGCCACCAATACTGACGTTGATCCTCAGCTATCAAATTTTTATCATCTATATAGTTTTTATTCTCTCTTTCATGTTCTGGGATAAAATAAGAAAATAGATACAGCAATTGAGGCCTTTTTCTGAGTTTGCTATGATTAGCTTGTATAACCACTTCTCGCCCACTTATTAAAATCTGTAATCGGGTTTTATGATAATTAAAGTTATTGACTGTTGTTTTCACTTCATCAATAAAATCTCTTGCCAAATTTTCAGCAAATTTCCCTTGCATCGAAAGTTCATCTAAGCCATCAAAAATAATTAGTAACCGTAACCCTTCATTATCTGGCTGTAGAGGATTATCATATAAAAAACCGTCAAACTGAACAAAGTCCCCAACCGCTTTAATTAAATCATCAGAAAGCCTAAACCGATGCAAAGGAACATATAAAACTTGTATATTTCCTTTTTCTGCTTGCTGTGCCGCAAACATTTTGGTAAAAGAAGATTTTCCACTTCCCGGACTGCCACTAATTAAACGAATAGCATCATCTTTATTACCTTCTTCTAACCATTTTTCTAATTCTTCACTAACATCAATAATTCTACGGTTTATTTTTCTATCTTTATCTTTTGCAATTGAAGTATTGCCTCTTAAATCAAGTTCTTCTCTTTCAGTAATAGAAGTTTTGAGAGAATTATTATCTTTTTCTTCTTGCTCATAATAGCCTCGCAAGGGAACATAAACCTGTTTTAAGCTAAATGTTTCGAGAAAGACGGGTTCATCAACTTGTTTTTGCAACCAAGCACGATATTTTAACCATCCTTGTTCTCGTTTTGTAGCTTGAGTGAAAGGTGTATCTAATTCTTCTTTGAGAATGGCATAATCTTGAGAATGTTCTAGCCATTCTTTATTTAAAGCAAAAATAAAATAAGTAGGAAGACGACGACTAATATTTTCTGTGTCAACCTTTTTATCAACAAATTCCTCCAACCACTGAGCAAAACTATTTAGAGCTTTTTCTAACAGAGGGAAGTTTTGAGGATGTTCAAAAAAGTTGTGATCGATAATTAATTCATGATCATTTAAAGATGACTCTAAACTTGAAAAGAATTTTTTTAGGTTATCCTTATCCGGCTTCTTATTCAATAAATCTTGATGTTCTTTTAATAAATCTTGTATCCCGTGCATTAGTGAGCGAATGAGCAATAAACCCGCAATTTCTTCGGGCGTTTTTTCAAGTCCCAGTGATTCTAAAATTTCTAGCCCACTTTCAGTAAGATCATCCCATTTTCCAAACCCTAAATTAATACTTGCTTTTCCTAGTGAAAACACTAAACTCTTAACATTAACTTTAATCTCCTTTTGCAAAATAGATTGTGATTTTTTAGGCGTAATCCCTGATTTTTCAACCATACTTAACTGATACTGCTAGAAAATAATTTTTACCTTCTTATTCTAGCTTGTTATCTCTGGTTTATAGTTCATGCGTCCTCTAACTAACTCATCACCGCAATCCAATTCTGCAATTGTTCCCATCCTAACCCCTCTCTAACAATGACCGGCTCATCTTGTGTCAGGTCAAGAATGGTGGATACTTCAAAACCGGGATTAACGCCTGTATCAATGATAATATCGACTAGACTATCCATACTATCAAATAATCTGGCTTTTTCTAAGCCAAGTGTGGGAAAATCTCCGTCATCATCCGGTAAATGAGCCGATGTAGAAATAATGGGATTCCCTAGGGTTTGTAAGATAGCCTGACATACCTCGTTATCTGGTACTCTTATGCCTGTGGTCTTTCGTTTTGGACTCATCACCAATTTAGGGACTAATTTAGTTGCCGGTAACAAAAAAGTGTAAGGACCTGGTATCAAGCGCTTCATAATTCGATATGCTTGATCTGTTACTACAGCATATTCTGAAATATTCGACAGAGACGAAGATAAAAAAGTGAGGGGTTTATCATTAGATAGCTGTTTGAGTTTTCTAACCCGTTCGACGGCGGATTTAGTATTCATATCACAGCCAATGGCATAAACTGTATCTGTGGGATATAACATGATAGCCCCCCTTTTAAGAGCATCAACAATTTGATCAATCTGACGTTTTTGTGGGGTTTGAGGATGAATTGAGTATAAAGTAGCCATAGTATTTAGTCATGAAAAAGTTAGCCTATTTAGAATGTCCTACCGGTATCGCCGGTGATATGTGTCTCGGTGCAATAGTTGATTTAGGTTTACCCATAGAATACCTCAATGAACAGCTTAAAGGTTTAAGAATTCATTCAGAGTATCGCTTATGGGCCCAAAAAGTCCACCGTAAAGGACAAGAAGCAACAAAGGTTCATGTAGATTTAACGGGCGAGTCGGATCGCGGAACCGTTGATCATCATGACCATAACCATCATAGCCATCATCCCCCGGCACGACATTTACCAGAAATTGAACAATTAATTCTTAATGCTTCTTTACCCCCAAAGGCCGAAGAATGGAGTTTAGCCGTGTTTCGTCAATTAGCACTCGCCGAAGGGGCCGTTCATGGTATTGAGCCGCAAAAAGTCCATTTTCATGAAGTGGGAGCCACCGATGCCATTGTCGATATTGTGGGGACTTGTTTGGGTTTAGATTGGTTAGGTATAGACCAATTATACTGCTCTGCTATGCCTACCGGTGGAGGAACGGTTAAGGCGGCTCATGGTCGTTTACCGGTTCCGGTACCCGCCGTTTTAAAATTATGGGAGTTGCGGCAAGTACCGATTTATTCTAATGGGATAGATAAAGAGTTAGTGACTCCTACAGGTGCAGCGATCGCCACTACTCTCGCTACAGGTTTTGGTTCACCGCCGGCGATGACATTGCAAAAAGTCGGTAACGGAGCCGGAACAGCCGATCTACCTATCCCTAATTTACTCAGATTATGGCTTGGAGAGAGTCATGATCCGGTGATCGAAGAAGCTTTCCCAACCGAGAAGATTTCAGTCTTAGAAACCCAAATTGATGACTTGAGTCCTCAAGCTATAGGCTATGTATTTGAGTGTTTATTTGAAGCGGGAGCGGTGGATGTTTTTACCAGTGCCATCGGCATGAAAAAATCTCGTCCGGGTATTCTTTTAACGGTTATCTGTCCTCCGGCTCAAGTGAGTGCTTGTCAAAGGGTGATTTTCCGAGAAACCACTACGCTCGGGATTCGTCAGCTAACTCAAGAACGCAGTATTTTACAACGGGAGATTTACTGGGTGCAAACCGCTTATGGAAAGGTTAGAGTTAAGGTAGCTAGTCAAGGTATGGGAGAACATCAAGAGATTATCAATGTTCAACCTGAATATGAGGACTGCGCTCTCTTAGCCCGTAAACATGGTATCCCTTGGCGCATTATTCATCAAATGGCACTGTCGAGTTGGAAATGAGCAAAAAAACTCAGGTTTCGAGTTTAAGGATTTTCCGAAGTTTCTAAAAATCTTGCTATATTTGATTTGCCGGTGTTTTTACTTCAGCACTAGGCTAACTCAAGGCTAACCTGTAGAGCGTTAAGTATTTTTTACCAGTTATGATCAAAACAAATAGATGAGATAGTTTTTATGCAATGGCAGAGAGTGAATAAATGGCGAAAGCTAGTTAAGTTTATTTTTTGGAGTCTATCTGGATTCTTGATGATTCTGGCTTTTTCGGCTTTCCCGTTTCTGTATGCCTCTAATTCTTTTACCTATATGTGTCTCAATCGAGAGCATCTGCCTTTAGAACAACAGCATACCATTGAGGTATTGCTCTCTAAAACGGTGACCTCCAACTGTGCAGGGGCATCTTGGCAGTTAGGGGAGATGAGAGAGCTTAATTTGATGGGCACTGAGCTTGTAGATTTAACGCCTCTGTCTTCTTTTAATCATTTAGAAAACTTAACTCTAGCTAATAATTTAATCAGCGATCTGACCCCTTTAGCCGCTTTGACTGGTTTAAAGAGCCTTGAGCTTTCTAATAACCCAATTAGCGACCTAACTCCTTTGTCTTCTTTAGGGAATTTAAAGACTCTTTCGCTTTGGAATAATGGCCTTACTAATCTGGCTCCTCTATCTGCTTTAACTGGATTGAATCGTCTTTATTTAGCTCAAAATTCGCTCACGGATCTTTCCCCTTTGTCCTCTTTATCTAATTTAAATTATCTGCTTTTAGATCAGAACAAAATTAGGGATATCACGCCTTTATCTTCTTTAAAAAATCTCAAAGGAATTTCTTTATCTAATAATCTCATTAAAAATTTAAATTCTTTATCTTCTTTAACTCAGTTAAAAGTTTTAATTGGAGAGAGAAATAATATCAGAGATTTATCACCTCTTTCACTTCTAAATGAGTTAAATCTGGTCATACTTAACCAAAATAAAATTGATGATTTAACTCCTTTATCTTCTCTAAAAAAATTAACTGTACTCTATTTAAATTCTAATAAGATTAGGGATGTAAGTCCTCTGGCAGAGATTGAACAATTACAACAAATAGGGCTGGCTGATAATCCCATTAAAGATGTGAATGTTTTATCGTCTCTTGAGAATTTAACCAAGATTAATTTATCTAATAATTCTCAATTAATTGCCTCAATTTGTCCGGTTCATCCTGAGACAATTTGTCAATTTTAATTTTAGCCTTTAAACGGTATGTTTAATTTTCAAAAGAGTTTCTTGATTTTAGTGCTTTTATTGATACTTCCAAGCTGTTCTAATAAAGAAGGATTAAAAAAAGACTCGTCGTTATTAAATTATTCAGATCAGTCAGATAAAGAATTAATAGAAGCTCAAAAGTCTAATCCGAAACTGTTACAAGAGGTTAATAAAGCTCTAAAAAAAGTCAATGCTTGTGATGGACAAATAGATGTTTCTGTTTCTGAGCAAAATTCTTCTATTTATCCTATTAATAAAAAACAATATTTAGTAGAGTTTCTCTGTTTTTTGGGTGCTTATCAAGGGAATTATGAATATTATTTATATGAAAATTTGGCTTCAAAACCTAATATTAAACCTCTAAGTTTACCGGTTTTTGAAGTAGATCAAGCCGGACAAGTGACTAGAAGTGATAGCCGCTCTATAGGCGGCATACCTGATTATAATTCTGTACAACAAACTTTAACAGTTGTAACTAAGTATCGAGGGTTAGGAGATTGTGGTTCATTGGCGAAATATAAATGGCAACAAAAGGAGTTTAAAATTCTTGAGTATCGAGTGAAAGCGAGTTGTGATGGAAAATATTTAGAACCTGAACAGTATTCTCGAGTTTATCCTTGAGGTTAAAATCAAAAAAGCATCGTAGCCACGTAGGGTGTGTAAGCGGAAGCGTAACGCACCTAAAAAAAGTAGCCGCGTAGGGTGTGTTAGCGAAGCGTAACGCACCAAAAAAAGTAGCCGCGTAGGGTGTGTTAGCGAAGCGTAACGCACCAAAAAAAGTAGCCGCGTAGGGTGTATTAGCACTTTTTGTAAACTCTCAAACAAACCGGACAATAATTATAATTTAAGAGCAAACTTTTATGCCTAATTATCGCAGACCTCATGTTTCAGGGGGAACTTATTTTATAACACAGGTTACTTATCAAAGAAATGCTTGGCTTTGTAGCGGCATAGCTAGAAAAGCTCTCAGAGAAGCGATTGAAAAAGTAAGGAAAAAATATTTCTTTTCGATTGATGCTTTTGTTTTATTACCCGATCATTTTCATTGTTTGTGGACTTTACCCCCGGATGATTCAGATTTATCAGTGAGATTGCGATTAATAAAAACCTATGTTACCAAACATTACGGGCAAGAATTAGGGGTTAATGGAGAGGTTTCTCGGTCACGACAAAAGCGAGGAGAAAAACATCTTTGGCAACGTCGATTTTGGGAGCATTTAATCCGAGATGAACGGGATTTTATTCAACATTGTGATTATATTCATGATAATCCTGTGCGGCATGGATTCTGTAAAAATCCCCAAGATTGGCAGTATTCTAGTATTCATCGGTTTATTGCTTTAGGGATTTATCCCCAAGATTGGGGAAGCGATGGCACATCAGAAAAGCCGCAAGGTTCTTGGGATGATTAAAGTAGTTAACCTTAACCCAATAGAATTAAGAATAAGGTGCGTTACGCTGTCGCTAACACACCCTACATATACATCTACTTATTCCTACACTGAAGTCAGGGTTTTTTCTGGTGATGTTTTAGCATCAGGATTGGTTTCTGGACTATTAGCCTCCGAAGGCGGAACCGCTTGCCAGAACTTGCCTAAATAAGCCTCCCAATTGGCCAAAATCAGCTTACCTTTCTCAGAGTTAGTTCGTTCCACATGAGCCGCAATTAACCCTTTCAACTGCGCCTCACCGGCTGCCGTACAAACCCCTTGAATCTTAACATCGCGGTTCACTTTCTCCGGGAAACTCCCATCTTCATCGAGAAAATAAGCGAGTCCTCCGGTCATTCCAGCACCCACATTGCGCCCCACACTGCCGAGAACCACAATCACACCCCCCGTCATATACTCACAACAGTGGTCACCGGTTCCTTCCACAACGGCCGTACAATTAGAATTCCTCACCCCAAAGCGCTCACCGGCTCGCCCATTCACATAAATAAAGCCGCCTGTGGCCCCATATAGACAGGTATTCCCGACAATGGAATTATCGGCCGCCGCATATTTCACAACAGCCGGCGGCACAATCACAATCTCACCGCCATACATCCCCTTACCGACATAATCATTGGCCTCTCCTTCCAGGAACAACTTCATCCCCGGCAGATTAAACGCGCCAAAACTCTGACCGGCCGCGCCGCTAAATTTCAGGGTTATTTCCCCTTTAAAACCATCATTGCCGTATTTTCGGGCAATCACTCCGGCAATGCGTCCGCCCACAGTCCGGTCGGTATTGACAATCTTCAGGGACTTAGTCACCGTCAGTTGCTGCTCAATGGCTTCAGCAATGGCCGCATCTGCCAAAATCTCCATATCCAACACCGGACCATTCCCGTGAACCGTCTCATGCTCCAACCAAGACCTATCAGAACGCACATCGGGGAGATTGAGCAAACAATCTAAATTCAAGCCGCTCGTTTTGCTCACTTTCACCTCAGAGCGCGCCGAAAGCAAATCTGTCCGCCCAATAATTTCATCCAAACGGCGATAACCCAACTGCGCCAAAATAGAACGCACTTCTGTGGCCAGAAAATAGAAGAAATTCACCACTTGCTCCGGAGTGCCGCTAAAGCGCTGCCGCAGCCGCTCTTGTTGAGTGGCCACCCCTACCGGACAGTTATTGGTATGACAAATCCTGGCCATAATACAGCCTTCAGCAATCATCGCAATGGAGCCAAAGCCATATTCTTCTGCTCCCATCAGTGCCGCCATCACTACATCCCAACCGGTTTTGAGGCCGCCATCAGCCCGCAACAGCACCCGCGAACGCAATTGATTTTGCAACAACACGCGATGCACCTCTGTTACGCCCAATTCCCAAGGGCCTCCGGCGTGCTTAATGGAACTCAGAGGAGAAGCTCCCGTTCCCCCATCATGACCGGAAATTTGGATAATATCTGCATTGGCTTTGGCCACACCGGCCGCAATGGTGCCAATGCCTATTTCGGCCACCAACTTCACCGAAACCTGTGCAGAAGGGTTAATTTGATGCAGGTCAAAAATTAACTGAGCCAAATCTTCAATGGAATAAATATCATGATGCGGCGGCGGCGAAATTAGGGTTACCCCCGGTTTCGAGCGGCGCAACATAGCAATATAAGGACTTACCTTAGTCCCGGGTAACTGTCCTCCTTCTCCGGGCTTCGCTCCTTGAGCCATCTTAATCTCAAGCTGCTTGGCATTAATCAAATACTCAGGGGTTACCCCAAAGCGCCCCGAGGCAATTTGTTTAATGGCAGAACTGGCTGTATCGCCTTTGCGTAACCCTTTTAAATGGGGAAACTCAGCAGAACTCCCCGTCTCATCTATTTTATCCAGCACTCGGAAACGGGTGGGGTCTTCTCCTCCTTCCCCAGAATTGGACTTACCTCCGATACGGTTCATCGCAATGGCTAGAGTTTCATGAGCTTCCCGAGACAAAGCGCCCAGAGACATTCCCCCCGTACAGAAGCGCTTGACAATCTCTTCTATGGGTTCTACGTCTTCTAAGGATATAGGAGCGCGGTCACTCTTGAACTCTAACAAATCGCGCAGTGCCGTGACTGGCCGCTCGGCCAAATATTTACGGTACAGTTCATAATAATCCAAGGCCTCTGCATTAGCTCCATTGCCGCTCGCTTGGTACGCTTCCACTGCTTTATGTAAATACTTCGCCATTTCTGGGGAATTCATGTGATATTCACCCCCCGGGCGATAATTCACAAAACCGTAATTTTCCAATTTCTTCGCCGACAGAGACGGGAAAGCTAAGGAATGAAAATGAATCACCTCTGTGGCCACTTCAGCCAGAGTTAACCCGCCCACGCGGCTTGTGGTGCCACGAAAAGCTTTGTCTATCACCTCGGCACTCAGCCCTATCGCCTCAAAAATCTGCGCCCCCTGATAAGAAGACAGCAGAGAAATGCCCATTTTGGAGAGAATTTTCAGTAAACCGGCATCTACCGACTTGCGATAGCGTTTTAACGCTTCCTGCAAGCTAATCGAATCGAGCTTCCCATTTTCCATCATTTTTTGGGTTCTCGGTTCCTGCCACCACTGACGAATCGTTTCTAAAGTTAAATAAGGACAGATAGCCGTAGCCCCATAACCAATTAAACAAGCAAAATGATGGGTACTCCAACACTGGGCCGTATCGGCAATAATGGAAGCCTTCAGCCGCACTCCGGTGCGAATCAAATGATGATGGACCGCCCCCACCGCCAACAGAGGCGGAATATAACTGGTTTGCTCATCAATCATTTTCCCTTCGGGACGGTCAGTTAAAATGATTATTTTTGCGCCTCCTTTCACCGCCTCAGCCGCCCGCTCACACAGTTGGCTAATAGCGACTTCTAGTCCGGAGGGGCCGGCGCTAATCTCAAACAGGGTGGATAAGGTCACTGTTTTCAAGGGAGAAGTTTTAATCGCTTCCAACTCCGTCCCATTGAGAACCGGCGATTCTAACTTAATCACCCGCGCATTTTCAGGACTCGGGCTAGTCAAATTCCCCCTTTCTCCTAAAAATATGGTCAAAGACATCACCAAACTTTCCCGCAGGGGGTCAATAGGCGGGTTGGTCACCTGAGCAAAGCGCTGTTTAAAATAATCATAGAGCAGACGCGGCTTAGAGGACAGCACAGCCAGAGGGGTATCATCTCCCATACAAAAAGTGGGTTCCTTGCCTGTGGAGGCCATAGAAACAATCACCATATCCAAGTCTTCGGCCGTATAGCCAAAGGCCGTTTGCACTTGCAACAATTGGCTACTCTCTGGCAGCACTCGCGCTTCCGGAAAAGCCATCGGCTTTATTTCCGTGCGATACTGCTTTATCCATTCTCCATAAGCCGCTTTTTTGGCAATACGCTCTTTAACGGTCCAATTTTTCAGGATTTCCCTTTTTTCCAAATCCACCACCAGCATTTCTCCAGGACCCAAGCGCCCTTTTTCTAGGATTTGGCTTTCATCGAGGTCCACCACCCCCGCTTCGCTGGCCACAATCACATAATCATCTTGAGTAATACAATAGCGAGCCGGGCGCAAGCCATTACGGTCTAAAGTCGCCCCCACCGTCGCCCCATCACTAAACACCAATAAGGCCGGACCATCCCAAGGCTCTTGGATGCCGCTAAAAAACTCATAAAAATCGACAATTTCCGGATAATCTTTGAGAGCCGGCTGAAGAGCGTAAGCTTCCGGCACCAAAATCATTGCCGCTTCTGAAGGGCTGCGTCCCGTGCGGACGAGTAATTCTAGGGTACTATCGAGGTTATAAGAATCGCTATTATCGGGGTTAACAATAGGAGTTAAGGCTTCTTTTTGGTGTTCGCTCCAGTCAGATATCTCTAAATCTCCCTCGCGGGCAGACATCCAATTAATATTGCCTAAGAGGGTATTAATTTCCCCATTATGTCCCAATAGCCGCATCGGTTGAGCGAAGGGCCATTTTGGCATGGTATTGGTACTAAAGCGGCGGTGATAGACAGCAAATTGGCTCTGATAAGCCGGATTGGTTAAATCTAAATAAAAATCTCCCAATACCACCGAGCGCACCATCCCTTTATAGACAATGGTGCGGCTACTAAACGAGCAAATATAAAAATCATCGGCCAAACGTTTGCCAATACGGGAACGGGCCACATAAAGAATGCGGTCAAGTGCCGCGCCTGCCAGTCCTGGTGCTGTCACGAATAATTGAGCTATATAGGGCTGATTTTCTCGAGCTTGCCGTCCTAGCACTTCAGGCCGCACCGGCACTTCTCGCCAGCCCAAAATTGTTAAGTTTTCCCCTTTGACTACTTCTTCTACATAGGCCAGTGCTTCAAGTCGTTTCGCGTCATCTTGGGGCAAAAAGGCCATAGCCACCCCTAATTGATTTTCTGGTGGCATTTCTAGGTTATGGTTTTTAAACCAGGGTTCAAAGAGTTGTCTAGGGATACCGGTCATAATGCCGGCCCCATCTCCCGAGTCACTGTCCGCGCTACAGCCTCCCCGGTGTTCTAAACATCCCAAGGCGACCAAAGCTTGTTCTATGAGTTTGTGGCTACCAAATCCTTTTACATCCGCGATAAAGCCTACTCCACAGGCATCACGTTCTTCGGTGAGCCATCGCGGTCCCCAATAGGGGTTGTCAGAGGATGTAGAAGTGCTTATATGATTCCAATGAGTGTTTTTCATTCTTTTGTGAAGCTGCCAAAATAGATTAAGTGGGAACAGAGGGGAAAATCAACCTAGGTTCGGGTGGGGCTTGTTTGGGTTTTGCGGCTTAAAAAGCCTACTTTTGTTTACTTTTCATCGATTGTTTCGGTCAGTCCCTGAAACCGCAAGGACTGATTCTATTGTACCCTAGCGGTTTAGTTAGTTTTAGTATCCTATAACCTATTGGCTTTTTTTTAAATCACTTCTTGCCTATTGACTTCTATCGAACCCAAAAATCTAATACCCCGCGCTGGGCGGGGTTGAAATTCAGAGCTTAATTGCGCTGGTTCAGGTTTAATTTAGCATTTCATCAAATTTTCATGACGTGGTCGCGCACCGAACTGGCGTTGTTCTTTGTTTTTACCAAGTTTTGTGATAGTTTGAGCGAAAAATCTATTTCAAGACACTCAACAGCTAAGTTACTGAAAAAGAGTCAACGGAACTGGAGATATAGATTAAAACTTTTTCCAGGGTCACCCATGACTGAGGTCGCTTTTGTTGTTTAGGCTAAAGTTTCTGGACAATAGCCTAGCCCTCGGGTGAACTGTTGGCGAAAAGCCTCGATATCGCTCACATCAGGGTTACCATGAGATACGATGGCTACTTGGTAACGACGCATGACATCGATGGGAGATTGTCCTGTATCTAGGCTCCAAAAAACCATTTGCATCCGAATTTCAGGATTATAGGGAATTCCTAGCTCATTCATATAAGCTCTAAAATCCCCATGTTGCTGCGGTGTCAGGGATTTATTAAATTTGATTTTAATAATCCAGCCGTTGATTTGATGAATCACTGTGATGCACGAAGTGGGAAAATGATTCATGCGACGCAGATACTCAATAACTCGCAAGGTCAGACTTGCATTAGGTAAAAAATAGAGGTAATCCATGTTTGTCGCTTGGCTAACAGTCTCAGGAAATGCTATACCTTATTTTTAGTTTGACAAGAAACCCCTATTTTTCCTAGGGGAAAAGCCCCCTATTTACCCTTTTTTTTATGGGGGAGTTTACCCAATCTTTAAGATAATATAAAATTGCGGTTTTTCAAGATGACCAACGACCAGTTATTATCGAGTTACGATTATGAGCTTCCCTTGGATTTGATCGCTCAAAATCCTGTTGTCCCTCGAGATATGTCTCGTCTTTTGATAGTTGACACTCCGGCTAGTCATACCCATAGTATTTTTCGAGAATTACCTAAATGGCTTTTGCCGGGTGATTTACTCGTTTTTAATAATACTCGCGTGATCCCCGCCCGTCTTTATGGGTGTAAATCTACAGGGGCCCCGATTGAAATTTTACTTTTAGAGCCTAAATCTAATGGATGTTGGTTAGCTTTGGTCAAACCCGGTAAGCGCTTTAAAGTAGGTTCAGAACTTTGGTTTTATCCTCCCTCAGCTAATCCAAAAAACCCAGAAATTTTCTTAAAGGCAAAAGTCTTAGATCGCGATGAAGCAACCGGCGGCAGAATTCTACAATTTCTCTGGGATAATGATCAATCTTTTTGGGAATTATTAGAGAAAATAGGACAAGTTCCTTTGCCTCCTTACATCACTTCTTCTGATGCAAAAAGTTCTCAATATCAAACTGTTTATGCCAAAGAACTCGGGGCTGTGGCTGCTCCTACAGCCGGTTTACATTTTACAGATGAGCTTCTTAAAAGTCTACAGTCTATAGGTATAGATCAAGCCTGGATTACTCTTCATGTGGGTGTGGGAACTTTTCGCCCTGTGGAAAAGGAAGATATTACCCAACATCAGATGCACACTGAATGGTTAGAAGTGCCATCGGCAACGGTAACAAAAATACAAGAGACGAAAGCTCGAGGAGGACGAGTCATTGCTGTGGGAACAACGGTGGTACGGGCTTTAGAAGGAGCGGCTAAGGAAACTCAAGCCCCTGAGAGTGAGTATCTTTTACCGTTTCAAGGTAGAACAGATTTATTTATTTATCCGGGTTATCGTTGGCGGGTTATCGATGGAATGATTACTAATTTTCATTTACCTAAATCGAGTTTGTTGATGTTAGTGAGTGCTTTAATCGGACGTGAGCGGTTGTTGGAATTATATCATCAAGCGATTCAGGAAAAATATCGTTTCTATTCTTTTGGCGATGCGATGTTGATTTTACCCACAGCCGTCTTATAGGCAGCCTCAGATTTTTTCCCAACTTGTGGCTCAACTCTCATCAGACAAAGGAAGTAAGCTAAAAGTCAGATCCGCCGTCTCTTTTAAGGGCTAAAAAAAGTCTAAAACAAGATAGGTTAAAGCTTTCCGCTCTGGCTCTATCTCTTTTAATAGACCAATTTTTAGCCAAAAAGTAGATAAGTTTTTCGTTCTCCAGACAGAGTATTAGACAGAGTTTATCTTGATAAGCTACCTATTAGTTACCAATGATAACGGTTTCAAAAATCCTCATAAACAACATTACGAGAAAAAACTATGTTGAATCATTTAAAAGTTTGTGGTGGTGCGGCTTTAACTCTATTTTTATCTGCACTGGTTATCGCTCCAACTGAAGCTAAACCCGTTAGCGAAGTAAACATGGGTGTTTCTTACCCAATTGCTGAACTTGATAACGATCAGAGTATTCAGAGAGTTTATTATCCTGTCGGTATTGTGAGAACTATCGAAGGAAATACAGTAACTCTTCAACTGGCAAATGGTGAAACCAGAATTTATCAAGTATCACCAAACGATATGCAAACTTGGAAACTCTACACCGGTTCCTATGTGCTGGTGGATAATAATAACAACAAAATTTTAGATACAGTTTACAAAGGCGAAATTAAAAGTATTGTAGGGACTGTTGTCACTGTCAAGTTAGATAACGGAGATTTACAAAAATATGGCGTGGACAGAAGAGGTTTGGGTGCCATGAACTTGATTGAAGGACAAGACCTCTATGTGACTAAATCACAAATTCTCGCTTTAGCGCCTGAGCCTGATGTCAATCGTGAAGTCTACTTTATTAATAATATTCGTCCTGTAGATACCTATCAAGACACTCAAGTACAGCAAACCCAGACCCCTAACCCCATCGTAGAAAATAATCAATCTCAAAATACTGATATGAATCAACCCGGAATGTATCAGGATCAACAAAGAAATTCCTCTGATACCCAAACTTATCCCCAAGATACTCAATCTCAGGATCAGCCGGTCAGAGGAATGTGGTAATTTTTCTGCCTAAAATTTGGGAATTCTCATAATACTTGGTAGAGACGTTGCATAGAGCGTCTCTACTTTTAGTATGGGATTTGGTCTAATTACTGAATAGTTAATCCTAGGGGTAAGGTGGCTTTTTCTAAATCAGCCCCCCGCAGGTTAGCGCCTAATAGGTTAGCATCAATTAAATTGGTTTTTTCTAGGTCGGCTCCTTGTAAATCGGCCCCTTGCAAATTGACTGCTTGTAGGTTGGCTTTTTCTAAATCAGCCTCAAAAAGGTTAGCGCCTTGTAAGTTGGCTCCGGTTATGTTGGCTTTGCCTAAATCTGCGCCTTGTAGATTAGCCGCTTGTAGGTTAGCTTGCTCTAAAATTGAGCCTTCTAAAGATACGTCTTCCAAGTTTGCGCCTTCTAAGTTGGCGGCAGTTAGATTTAATCGATCTAGATTTGCTCCTCTGAGATTGCATCCGGGACATTCATTGGTTTGTAATAACCGTGTAATGTTTGCTGATACAGAATTGACGGGTGCTGTGATAGGTGCTGCTGGTAAGACAGTGGGAGATGTGGCGGGTTCAGGTAGAGATTGAGCGGTAGCACTGGACTGAAATAGCAGAGAAAACGCGGCTACAAAGGCGACAAATACTGCGGCTAGAAGCCAGTTAACGAGTTTTTTAGCATTGAGTTTGTTCATGAGTTTCTCCCGGTCATGATTGGTCGTTAATTTAATAGCAAAACCAGACAACACAAGGGCAAAGTTCTTTTTACTCGTTGCTGTTGAATAGTTTTAAGGTTCTAAAAATAAATTTAGCTTATTTTTTTATTGTTTATAATCATCTTTATCTATCAACTGGATAAAGTCAATCTATTGAACCAAGTCTATGTAACTGTTAAAGAGCCAAAAATAAGGATTGCAAAAATTAAATAATCTTGATTTTTTAGAGTTTTTTTAATAAAAAAATAATCCACCCCATCAGGAGTGGACAAATAATTTTTTTGATTAAATTTTACTTTTAAACTTGTAATTAATTATTTACTTCAGCCATTTCAATGACTCGTTCTTCTATATCTTTAACTAAAAAGTTAAGCGGCTTATTGCGGCGAATTTTATATTTTAAGCGCCGCGCCTGTACTCGCAGTAAAATTTCGTCTAAACACTGACGGTCAAAACACACATGACGCTGACGATTATTCGGACCGAAACTTGCCCCAGAAATAATATGTAATTGAGTATTCTTTTTTAACTGATACCACAACCCTTCGCTGCCGCGTAACTGGGGATTAGTTGCTGTGGTAGTGGACAAATACATCGGATCAACGCCACTGGTTCCTAAAACTTGTTCATAATTATAATAATAATGTAGAGGAACTTCTGCCACTGATAAATTCAGGAGTCCTTCATAAAATTGTTTAGCCACTTCTAGGTCAGAAACCATAATGGTATGAACTTTAGGGGCGCTGGTGAGAAACATCCACATGGCTAAGGCATAGGCAGCCAGCAGCATTACCATAATGCCCTGAGTCGAAAATATACTATCTACTGGCAAAAATGCGCCAAAATAATAAGAGATAATTAACTCACTATTCACTAAGGGGATCAACATCATCGCTTCCAGCGTTGCTTAAAAATTTTTCACCTGGGGGATTGCTATCTAATTAATGATAACACAAAGCCCTGTTGAAGCTTCGGTGATCCACTGATAGCATAAATGGGTGTTATCTAAGCTTATAGAATAGCCAGTTACCCAAACAGGGAAATTGTCATGCTCAAACCAGGGGATATCCTGAATGGTCGTTATCAAATTATCGCCAAAATTGGTCAAGGAGGATTTGGTCAAACCTATCAAGCTGTCTATGTAGAGGCATCCAACCCTCTTTCCTGTGTGGTTAAGGAAATTGTCCCGCCTCCCTCTCCCAATCCTCGCGTCTTAGGCGAAATCGAACAGCGATTTGCTCGAGAAGCAAAAAGCTTGGCTAAATTAGGAGAGCATCCTCAAATCCCCCAACTTTATGACTATTTTCAGCAACAAGGTAAGTTTTATTTAATTCAAGAATATATAGAAGGCCACGATCTTAGCGAAGAAATTGCCCCAGGTAAACCGAGTTGGACTGAAGCTAAAGTGATACAACTTTTAGAAGAGGTGTTACCTATTCTTCAATTCATCCATCAGCAAGATATTATTCATCGGGACCTCAAACCCTCTAATCTCAGACGATGTTCTCAAAATGGCAAAATTGTTTTAATCGATTTTGGGGCCGTCAAAGAACTCACCAGTGTGGTGCTAGAACCCGAAGAAACCTCCATGAACTTTACTCAGGCCATCGGAACTCCGGGCTATATGCCGGCTGAACAACAAAGTGGAAATCCTCAACTTAATAGTGATCTCTATGCTTTAGGCATGATCTGTATTCAAGCGTTGACTGGCTTTCATCCGAGAACTTTACCTTCAGATCCCAGCACGGGAAGTGTTATCTGGCACTATTCTACGGCGGACCGAAATTTAGTAGAAGTCAGTCCAGGTTTAGAGCAGTTGCTCAACAAGATGGTTCATTACCATTTCCGAGATCGTTTTGCCTCAGCCGCCGAAGTTTTAGAAGCTTTACATCGCGTCCCTCAGCGCCCGAGTTCAAAATTAAAAGTTTTAAAGCCTTTACCTGCTAAAAAAAGGCCTTCATTGCCGATAAAATGGTTTTTTTGGGGTTTTTCTTGTTTAACTCTGGCTTTGGGAATGACACAAATTCCTAAGTTACAAAAACAAGCTTGTTCGGTTGAGGTAGGAGATAACATCAGTTGTGGGGAAGAAATTCTTTCAAGAAATTTTTTAGCACCGGAAAAAGAAGAAGGGGTCAAAGCTTTTTCGCTAGGCAATTATAAAGAGGCTGTGACTTGGTTTGAGTTAGCCAGAAAAAAACTCCCTAGTGATCCTGAAACATTGATTTATCTTAATAATGCTCAATTGGCTGCACAACGCGCCCCATACTATACCATAGCCGTTGCTGTTCCTTTAGGAAATCCTTCTGACGGAGGAGATTCGGGACGAGAAATTCTGCGCGGTGTTGCCCAAATTCAAAGCCAAATCAATCAAACTAAAGCGATCAATGGCTCAGGTTTACAAGTTGTTCTAGCTGATGATGCTAATACTTCTTTTCGCGCTCAACAGGTAGCCGAAAAACTTGGGGCAAGAGCGGCTATTTTAGGAGTGGTTGGACATTATACCAGTGGCAATACTCGCGCGGCTCTGCCGATTTATGAAAAATATAATTTGGTGTTGATTTCTCCCACCAGTACAGCCCAAACTTTAGCTCAAGATAGTAAAGTTTTTTTTCGCACGGTTCCTCAAGATCAGGTAACGGCTCAAGCTTTAGCTCAATATCTTTATCAACAAGCTAAAACCCAAAAAGTTGCCATTTTTTATAATCGCAATAGTAACTACAGTAGCTCTTTGCGAGATCAGTTTTTACTCAGTTTTGATGAGTTAGGAGGGCTGGTGGTGAGACAATTTGATTTATCTGAACCTTTTTTTGATGCTGATGCCACTATTGATGAAGCGGCTAAACGGGGAGCCACCGGCTTAATATTATTTCCCGATGCTAAAGAAAATCCTTATACTTTTACCAATAGTTTAAAAGTGATTAGAACTAATCAAAATCGCTATCAAATAGCGGGAGGAGATAGTTTATATACTTCAGATATTCTCCAAGAAAAAAAAGCCTCAGAAAATCTTTTAATTGGCATTACTTGGCATGAATTAAGCAGTAATAATTTAGAGTTTGCTGAAACGGTGAAAAAGTTTTGGGGCGGCAATGTAAGCTGGCGGACAGCTATGGCGGCTGATGCGACTCAGGTTTTAAAAGTCGCTCTTTTACAGCAATCTTCTTTGAGTTGGCTAGAATCTTTACAGGCTATATTTGATGCTAATATTCGTCGGCAGAAGATGCTAGAAACCCTCAGAAAACCGGATTTTAAAACAGTGGGAGCAACCGGAGAAATTAGTTTTAAAACCAGTGGAGATCGCGCTCAAACGGTGGCCGAGTTGGTTAAGGTTGTTCCTTCTCGTTGTTCTCCTTATGGTTATTTATTTATTCCTGTGGAGTATAAAACGGCTCAAGAAGCGGGATTAAAATGTGATTGATATAAAAACAGACTTGATTAAATGTAAAAATTTAATTCGCCCAAAAGAGCCAAAATAAATTAGAGTAGACCATAGGATCATTAATTTTTAGTCTTATTAGACTTCACCTCATCATGAATGCTATCAAGAGCGAAATCTATCCCGTAATTTGGAAAAATGATCAAGTCTTACTCATCGATCAAACTCGCTTACCCAACGAATACAGCGTCGTAGAAATTAGCCGCTCGTTAGACATGGCACAAGCTATCAAAACGATGATTGTGCGAGGAGCGCCCGCCATCGGAGTAGCCGCCGCTTATGGAATGTATTTAGGCGCTCTGGAAATAGAAACCGATCAACGCAAAGATTTTTTACAAAAATTAGAAGAGGTTGCCCAACTCTTACAGCAAACTCGTCCCACCGCCGTTAATCTATTTTGGGCTATTTCGAGAATGTTAAAAACCGCTTATGAAAGTCTCGGAACAGTAGAAGAGATTAAAGCTATCTTACTGAAAACCGCTCAAGATATTCAACAAGAAGACTTAGAAACTTGTTACGCCATTGGGAAAAATGGTCTTTCGGTTTTACCGAGCGAACCTCATCAATTGAGAATTTTAACTCATTGTAATACCGGCGGTTTAGCGACTGCTGGATATGGTACAGCATTGGGGGTGATTCGTTCAGCTTGGCAGTCAGGACGACTCCTAAGAGTTTATGCCGATGAAACTCGTCCCCGTTTACAAGGAGCAAAATTAACCGCTTGGGAATGTGTACAGGATAATATTCCAGTTACCGTTATTTCTGATGGGATGGCGGCTCATTGTATGAAGCAGGGAATGGTGGATGCGGTTATTGTTGGGGCTGATCGCATTGCGGCTAATGGCGATACGGCTAATAAAATTGGGACTTATTCTTTGGCGGTTGTTTCTAAAATGCACTCTATTCCTTTTTTTGTAGCGGCTCCTTTGTCTACTATCGATTTTGAGTTGCCCAATGGGGAGCAAATTCCTATTGAAGAACGAGATCCAGTGGAAATTTATCAAGTGGGTAAAACCGTGATCTGTCCTGAAGGGGCTGATTTTTATAATCCGGCTTTTGATGTTACTCCAGCCGAGTTAATTACTGCTATTATTACTGAAAAAGGCGCTTTTAAACCTAGTGATTTGTCATTATTGATGAGCCGTTGAGAATGCAATATTTTGATGTAGTCATTGTGGGAGCCGGTCCGGCTGGCGGCCACTGCGCTAGATTATTGGCTAAGTTAGGCTATTCTGTTTTATTGGTAGAGCAACATGAAAGTTTTCAGCAAAATATTTTTTCTAGTGCGGCTACTCCTTTAGAAACTCTCGAATTGTTTAATTTACCTCCCTCGGTGGTGGCAAGTTTTTGGCACAAACTCGAAATTGTGACCACTAAAGTTCATCGCCACTGGGAGGCGAATAATACTTTAGGAGCGGTTTTTGATTTTGCTAAACTGAGAGCTTTTTTAGCGAAAGATGCTGAAATTAATGGGGCAAAAGTTTGGTTAGGGCATCGATATGTTAAGGCTCAACAGGAGTCAGAAAAACTTCTCATCTCTCTGAAGCCAAAAAGAGGAGAAGAAATTACGGTTAGCAGTCAAGTTTTGGTAGATGCGACGGGGTTTGCTCGGGCGGTGATGTATCCGGATAAACGTCAAAAACCTAAGTTTCTCAAAGGGACAGGTATTGAATATTTGATCGAAGTTGAGCAGGATATTTATCAAAAGTATGCTCACTCTCTTGTATTTTTTATGGGTTATCAATGGAGTCCTAAAGGCTATTCCTGGATTTTTCCCATGCAAGAAAATCAATTTAAAGTGGGTTCTGCCTGGATCGATGCACCGCATAAATTTATTGCCGAAGTTAAGCCGCTTAAGTTTTATATTGGTCAAATCATTAAAGATTATTTAAAAATTGAGGACTATAAATTATTAGATGTTCATGGTTCGATTCTTGAATATTCTATAGGTTTAAATGATATTTACTATCGCGAACCAAATATTATTGCGATTGGCGATGCTGTTTCTACGGTTAATTTTTTGGGAGGTGAAGGGATTAGACACGCCCTGAAAGGAACTGAAATAGCGGTGCCTTATATTGAAAATTATTTAAATAGTAAATGTTCAAATTTTCGCCAGTATCAAGAAGAAATAAAAAGCTATTTTGCTCCTAAATGGAATCTTTCTGAACAAATTAGCCGCCGAGTTTATCTCGAATATAGTGATCAGAAAATTGACCAAGGTGTGGCTTATCTTAAATATTTAAGTTTATCAGATCTGATGGATATTTTATTTTACTACAAATTTGAAAAGTTTACTCGAGGGTTGGGCGGCTATTTAAAATCTAAAATTGGTCAAATGCTCGGAAAGATTAAGAGTCTTTGGAGCAATAAATTATGAAGGTGCGTTACGCTCCGCTAACACACCCTACTCGACTGTTAAATTAATCCGGGTAAGAGTTTTTCTAAATCTAAATTTGAGGCGGCCCATGTTAATTTTTCTAGGTCATCTAAATTACTCAGATGAGGTAAAACGCCTAACACGGGTGTAGATGTTAAAGATTCTATTAAGGGTATCGGTGTCCAATCGGACAATTGTTCTGCTGAGGTGGGTTGAAAACAATTAAGAATAATTCCTTTTAGTCGGATTTTATGTTGGCGAGCTAGGGCCACATTAGCCACTGCTTGGGCGATGGCTCCTAATTTAACCGGGACAACTAAAACGGTATCGAGCCGCCAATCAGCGGCCACATCAGCTACAGTGAGTTCTTCGGTAACTGGCGATCCCAAGCCGCCTAATGCCTCTAGTAAAACAAAATCTTGTTGTTGCTGTAGGGAACAAAATTCTTGCCAAACTCGTCGGAGGTCTAGGATTTTGCCTTCTTTAGCGGCTGCTACTGGAGGAGCCACAGGGGTTTGAAAATAAAGAGGTACGCGAATTTCGAGGTTAGCCTGATGAGCAAACAACTGTTGATAGCGTTCGTAGTCGCCGATGCCTGCTTGTATGAGTTTGATCACTCCTAGGGACTTTTTGGGGCAATAAGTGCGCCAATAAGCGGTTAAAGAAGTAGTTAAAACGGTTTTTCCTACTTCAGTATCAGTTGCGGTTATCAAAAGAGCGTTCATGTAGGTTAAGGAAATTATTATATTTTTATTTTTATAACTACTGTATACTTTTGCCGTGCAATTGGGAATACTAGATTTATCTAGATTGCCATGTTCTGTCCTTTCATCTTTCGGGGATCATCTTAGAAAGTATGCCAAACGATGCAACAAAATGCAATCTTTTTTCAATATATTCTGCATAGAAATTAATCATCAATTTAGTTAAGATTAAAATTGCCAGAAAATCTGCTCTGTTGAGTTAAAAACCTGAGAAGATAAAACAAGCCATGAGTTGAGGGTAAAGAGTTTGCCGTGAGCTATTCTGCTACATTAACGCTTCCACCGATAGCCCAGTCCCTATCGGATAGTAACCGTCTTCGTTTATTTGCCGGTTCTGCGAATGTTCCCCTAGCCCAAGAAGTCGCCCGCTATTTGGGAATGGACGTAGGGCCGATGATTCGCAAGCAGTTTGCTGATGGAGAAATTTACATCCAGATTCAAGAGTCTATTCGAGGTTGTGATGTTTATCTAATTCAGCCCTGTTGTAATCCTGTGAATGCCCATCTGATGGAACTATTAATCATGATTGATGCTTGTCGTCGGGCATCAGCACGGCAAATTACAGCAGTCATTCCATATTATGGTTATGCTCGGGCTGATCGCAAAACCGCAGGAAGAGAATCCATTGCCGCTAAATTAGTGGCCAATCTAATCACTCAAGCGGGAGCTAATCGTGTTTTAGCAATGGATTTGCATTCGGCTCAAATTCAAGGTTATTTTGATATTCCTTTCGATCATGTTTATGGTTCGCCAGTGATTATTGATTATTTACTCAGTAAAGAACTACCAGATTTAGTGGTGGTTTCGCCTGATGTGGGAGGGGTCGCTAGGGCTAGAGCCTTTGCTAAAAAGCTTAATGATGCGCCTTTGGCGATTATTGATAAGCGGCGACAATCCCATAATGTGGCTGAAGTCATGAATTTAATTGGAGATGTCAAAGACAAAACAGCCGTTTTAGTTGATGACATGATTGATACAGCCGGAACCATTACTGAAGGGTCCAAACTGCTACGGGAAAAGGGAGCAAGACAAATTTATGCTTGTGCTACTCATGCGGTTTTTAGTGGCCCTGCTGTGGATCGTCTCTCAAGCGGTTGTATCGAAGAGGTGATCGTTACCAATACGATTCCTGTCTCAGAAAACAAGCACTTTGAGCAATTAACCGTGCTAACAGTGGCTAATGTTCTCGGTGAGGCCATTTGGCGAATTCACGAGGATAGTTCGGTGAGTAGTATGTTTAGATAATTAATTCCTACACCGAATTTGTGGTTTACGGTGTAGGATTTTGCCATTTTATTCTTATTTAGGGGTAATCAGATGGCGATTGCCCCTACTATTGATGGGGTTGAACGGGACTTGGCGCTGGGGTTGAGGCATTCTCGCTCTCAGCTATTTCACCGGCTCGATTTAGCGGCCAAAATCGGATGGCGGCGCGACCGATAATTTTGTCTTTAGGGACAAAACCCCAGTAATGAGAATCATAACTATTGTTCCGGTTATCTCCCAAGACTAAATATTGTCCTTGGGGTACGGTTACGGGTCCATAATCATAATCGGGTTTTTGGGCGATGTAGTCTTCTATCAAGGCTTCACCATTGACATACACTTTGCCTCCCTTGACTTCTACTGTATCTCCGGGTAAGCCAATCACTCGTTTAATAAAAGCATCTTTAAAATTTTGTTTGATTAGGGCTTCTGTGGGGTTAAAAACCACTACATCACCTCTTTGGGGTTCTCGGAAATGATAACTGATTTTTTCAATAATCAGGCGATCGTTAATTTGTAAGGTAGGCTCCATCGAGGAAGACGGGATGTAGCGTGCTTCGGCTACAAAGGTACGAATTCCCAAGGCGAGAATTCCTGCGTAGATCACGGTTTTGGTTAACTCTAACCAAATATTTTCCGGGCGAGAATTGGAGTGAGGCTGTGGTTTTTGCTTTATGCTACGGGTCATAGTAATTTAGATGAGGACAAAGTAACAAAGGTGTATCAAAGGCTCAGAACAGGTGCAATCTTAAAAATATTTTGCTTTCAGTTTAACGATTCCTAAGTTGATGTAATCATTAAAGTATTCTGCAATTGTTAAGCAAATGTCTACTGAACCCTTGTTAATCCGCCAAGCCCGAATTCTCCTACCTAGCGGTGAGTTTTTCAAAGGAGATGTTCTAGTTCGTAATGGCAAAATAGTCGAAGTCGCCTCAGAAATAATCAATGGAGATTCCCTTACTATCATAGACGCTACTGGATTGACTTTGTTGCCTGGGGTCATTGATCCACAAGTTCATTTTCGTGAACCGGGTTTAGAACATAAAGAAGACTTGTTTACCGCTAGTTGCGCTTGTGCTAAGGGGGGAGTAACTTCCTTTTTGGAAATGCCTAATACTATTCCTCTTACCACGACTCAATCGGCTTTAGATGATAAGCTACAACGGGCACAAAATAAGTCTTTAGTTAATTATGGCTTTTTTATGGGCGCAACGCCAGAGAATTTACCTGACTTAATTGAGGCTAAACCGACCTGTGGCATTAAAATTTTTATGGGATCGGCTCATGGTGCTTTATTAGTCAGCAAAGAAGAAGATTTAGACCCGATTTTTGCGCGTGGGAGTCGTTTAATTGCTGTTCATGCAGAAGATCAAGCCAGAATTTTAGAACGACGGCGACAGTTCGCAGGAATTACTGATCCGGCTATTCATTCTCAGATTCAAGATGAACAGGCGGCTCTTAATGCTACTCAATTAGCTTTAAAACTTTCGAAGAAATATCAACGCCGTCTTCATATTTTACACCTGTCTACAGGGATTGAAGCGGACTTATTACGAGAAGATAAGCCGAGTTGGGTAACAGCAGAAGTCACGCCTCAACATCTTTTATTAAATACAGAAGCTTACGCTTCTCTAGGTACTTTGGCTCAAATGAATCCTCCTCTACGTTCTCCAGAAAATAATCAGGTACTCTGGCAAGCTTTACTCGATGGCGTGATCGACTTTATTGCAACGGACCATGCTCCTCATACTTTAGAAGAGAAAGCTAAGGGCTATCCTCACACGCCTTCGGGAATGCCGGGAGTAGAAACTTCTCTGCCGTTGATGTTAACCCAAGCGGTGGCCGGCCAATGTACAGTTGCTCAAGTGTCCACTTGGATGTCTACGGCTGTGGCGAGAGCTTATAAAATACCTAACAAAGGATTAATCGCCCCTGGATATGATGCGGATTTAGTTTTAGTGGACCTTGATACTTATTGTCCGGTGATCAGGGAAGACTTAAAAACTAAGTGCGGCTGGAGTCCTTTTGAGGGATGGAATTTAACCGGGTGGCCAGTAATCACCCTCGTAGGCGGACAAATTGTCTATGAAAGAGGCAAATTATACCCACAAGTAAGAGGGAAAGCATTAACATTTGACGAATAAAGCGATCCTTTATTCTTGGCATTTTGGCTTTCCCTAAAATCTCAGGAGTACCTATTTGGGTTTTTTATCGGGATTTAAAAGTGAGCAAATGGGATTTTGGACGAGGGCGGGTTATAATCCCCCTGAGTTGCTGATTGCCAGTCTTTTTGCTCTTGTTGCCAATTAGGAGAAGCTACATCTGGCTTGCTTTTATCATTGACTTGATAGATAGAGCCTTCAGAGATGTCTGAACTGTTGTTATCTCCTCCCATTCCCCACCATTGGTTGTTATTGTTGCCGCTAATTTCTCCTAAATCTTTTTGAGTGCCGCTCGGGGTTTCTAAGGGTTTAACGTTTTCAACAGAAATAACGGGTGTTTCTTCTACTGAAGTCGACGGGATTTCAGATGCCCCTAAAGGACGTGAACCCGTAAAAATCTCTATTGTTATAGCAATTAAGCCTATAATAACGACTTTTGTATATTGCTCTTTCATGCTCAAAACACTCCTAATTATTTCTATCAACTTAATTCAATTGACTTCAAGCTTGTTGAGATTTATCGTTCTATCTCAGCAAAATTTTTCAATGGTACTCTTTTACTAATCAAGAGTCTCCATCCGAAATTAATTTATCTGCGCGAAAATTTTATACACTCCTCTACCCTTTAGCACAGATAATTTTGTTGCAAGTAACTTGGCTCTATTATATTCGACAATCTCCGGCCAGATGAATGATCAGATACAATATTATATTTTTTTAGGATTTTAAAATAAAAACACAGAAGCACATCGAAGTCTTTCCTTGTTTCGACCTCAGAGGCTTCTGTAATTTTCTCCCCACACACAAATTATTTAAATTTGTCTTTTTAATATAACTATATGTCACGCTCCCACCTGGGTTCCTCAAGGTGGACAGTTTTTCAACTGTCCTAGTGATGAGCGGCTCCCAAACCTCTCCAAAAGGAAACAGTTGTTTCATCTGATTGGGTGAAACATAAGGAGGAAGTAAAAGCTTTTATTTTATTTTAATGTGATAATTAGCAGCTAATTAGAGGTTGATGAAAATGCCAATTGTTAATGAGTACGAAGAGGAAATGATAGCTATTTTACTTCAAGAGGAGAATTTTTATCCCTGGAATCCTGCCGATCCCGAAGCGGAGGATTACTTCGAGCAACAGCAAAAAAGTTGGCCTCCTTTTGAAAGTTTAGAGTTAGAGCAACTGCCTAAAATTGAACTTTGGCAAAGTATTTAAACATCTATAAAATTCAGGCTTCCGGGTAAATTCCTTTCCCCATCCCCAGCAAGAGTGCAGATTGCCTTTTGCTTTTTGCCGTAATTGACTCAGGATGACCTATAATAACGAATTGTTGCAATTTTCGATTAAAGCAGAAAAATTTTGCTATACCTAGTAAGTATCTGTATACCAATTCTTAAATAGGTGAGGTACGACTCTGTTATTGGCTGTTCTCTAAAACATTAGATCTGTATTTCATCGAATTGAGCAACGCGATATCTGGATAAACTAAATGGTTCTCGATGGACTTAAAACCCTATGGGGAGGAATGACTGAAATGATCAACACCACTGAAGACTTAAGAAAACATCTGCGTTATACATTAGAACAGGGAGGAGTAACTCAAATAGATTTACTCGATGCTAATGAAAATACTACTTGTTCTTTATTTGCTTTGATTATTAATAGCTCAATTGGCGGCAATGAATTATTAATAAACAGTAATTCTTCTCCTTTTCCTGGTCAAAAAATTAACGTCACATTTCCTCAATTAGGAATTTTACAGGCTCAAATTATTTGGACTAAACATTTAGAAAAAAATATTTATCGCTTAGGAATTGAATATCTTAAGGACAAATAATACTATAATTAGTCGGACATAAATACATATCTCTATAGGTAATCAATAGGGAAAGCGAGAGATTAACTTACTTATGATTAAACTCTCGCACTAACATACTCAGCTAAAAAATATAACCCAGTGATGTGAGTTTAATTAAACTCACGATACTCGTCGACTTTAATGACGGAAATAGTTACATTTCCCGCGTTATCTTTAACTTCGGTATCAAAGAAAAACGCCGTAACTTTTGCCGGTTCTGATACAGCTAAGGTAATGGTATCGTCATAACCATTTAAACTTGACCAAGAGGCCTTAACTTGCTTATTAGTTTTTAAGTTCTTGAACTTACCGCCATAAATCCAAAGTAGAACTAGAGGTTCATTCTCTACATCGTTAGTATCTTTCACATAATCAAAATAACCGTCTTTAATGCGAATAACGTAAATTCCTTTTTCTAAATCGGCTGTTGCACCCTTACGCTCGATTTCTTGAATTTGGTTTTGGTTAAGCTGATAGGCATTTTTAACACTATCGACAACTAAATCTGTATTAGCTGCTAAAGTAACCATTATTTGATTCTCCTCTTATATATTCTCGTGAATTGTGTGATGGTTCTAACGAAAATTGTGACTTGTGATCCTAGAATTAACAAAAAAAATTTAATTCTAGAATTGATCGATTAATTTAGACAGTCACAAAATAGTTCAATGCAGTTACTCCTGTCATCAACAACTATTTGTAGAAGGTTTTTCCAGGCTCAAGAATCTTCAATTCTTGCAGGGTGTCGTTGATAGCATCTACCAGGCCGATATCTGGCGGCGTGCTTAATACTCGACGTAGGGATAGATAAAAGCTAATCTATCCAAAGGCAAGTTCATCAGATTTTTAGCCGCCTGTGACAATTTTTTGGGCGTATTTGTTGAACTTACTTTCAATAAAAGTTGTTAGGTCCATACAATTTTCTAGCTGATGTAAAGGTTAGAGTTTTTGACATGGGTAAATAAGAATGCAGTAGGGTAAGTTTGACAGAATGATTAGCCTGAACTGCCTAAAATATGCCAAGACAAATCACTAAAAGCGATTGCTCGGCTTACTGTACCCTACGCATACTTAATCTGCAAGAAAGTAGAGCCTGTTAATCATTATTTGACTGTCTGAAAAGCGCGATAGCAAAGCATAAATTGATTGCTTAATCGCTCCTCTCAAGATGCTGTATCTATCATCTCTCCCTCATCGGAAAAAAGCAAGGAAAGATAAGACATTTAAGAAATTTTTTCAGAGGACAGTTAAGACAGTTAAGCTCAAAATCATTGTTATATCTTAACTAGGCAAGAAGTTAACTATAGTTTTGTCGACCTACTGATGGCATATAGCCCGCTCACTGGGTTCGAGTGTTAAATTAGTTTTTAAATAATCCTGTACTAAGTGGCAAGCCGCTCTAAGCGGCTCTAAATGGAGAATTCGCGGCAAATTCCAGAGAATGAGGCTGTTATCATCTCCCACTGAGGCGAGAAAAGCCCCATCTGGACTGATAGCGATGGCTCTAACGGCAGCAGTATGGCCGCTGAGGGTGGTTAATTCTGTACCATCCGGTTTCCAAAGTTTTATTGTCGTGTCAACGCTTCCAGAAGCAATAATTTTTCCGTCGGGACTAAAATCCACCCCCCAAACCGCCGCCTGATGACCGATGAATGTTTTCAAGAGTTTGCCCTCTAGATTCCAGAGTTTAACTCGATTGTCCCCACTGCCGGTGGCGATCATTTGACCATCACGACTAAAGGCCACTCCCCAAACCGCAGAGGTATGACCGGCCAGGGTTCTGAATAATTTTCCCTCCCGAGTCCATAGTTTAGCGGTACCATCGCTACTCGCTGAGGCCAATAGGCGGCTATCTGGACTAAATTTCAGTTGCCAAATTTCTGCTTGATGTCCTCTGAGAATTTTCGGTTTTGAGCGAGAAAAATTGCCCTGCCTGAGTTGAATGGTTCTATTCAAATAGGCTGTAGCTAAGGTTTTTTGGTCCGGACTCAAAGCCACTGTCAACAGATTTTTATTAGGGTCTTGATAAGTAGCCGCACTCGTTCCGTCCGGCTGCCAAAAGTATACGGTATTATCTTCGTCAGCAAAAGCGATCACTCTGGACTCCTCAGTAAAGGAAATCCCAGAAATGGTGGCTCGCAAACTGGGAAAAGTTTTCAGTAATTGACCGGAGCGGCTCCACAGTTTAGTGGTATTTTCGTGACTGAGGGTAACTATCATAGAACTGTCGGGACTGATGGCCACTGACCAAGTTCCGGCTTGATGAGCGACCATCGTTTTTTGGAATGGGTTCTCACTTTGCCACAATTTAACGAGATTTTCTGTTCCCGCCGAGGCGATAAAACTCCCATCAGGACTCCAGGTCACGCCCCAAACAGATGTACTGTGTCCTCGGAGGGTTCTAAGTTCTGTGCCATCGATGCTCCAAAGTTTAATGGTTTTATCGAGACTCGCAGAAGCCAAGGTGCGCCGATCTGGACTAAAGGCCACGCCCCAAATACCGGCCGTGTGGCCGCTGAGGGTTTTCAAGAGGTGATAAGTTTTGTCTGTGTCGTCTCGCTGCCAAAGCTTGACGGTTTTATCTTCGCTCGAGGAAGCAAGCATCTTGCTGTCAGGGCTAAAAGCCACACCGGCCACCCAACCGTTATGACCAGAAAGCGTTTGCAAGGGTTTGGCTTGCCAACCGGTGCTGTCTCGTTTCCAGAGTTTTACGGTTCTATCTAGACTAGCGGCAGCCACGATCTGATTATCTGGACTAAAGGCCACTCCCCAAAACGGTGATCTGTAACCGGCAAAGGTGATGACTAAGCTACAGTCTCGCTTCCAGAGTTTGACGGTTTTGTCGAAACTCGCAGAAGCGATAGTTTTACCATCTCCACTCCAGGCAATTCCCCAAATCCCTCCTTGATGAGCTTGAATGGTCTTAAAAAGATGGTATGTCCGGTCTGGGTTTCGTTTCCAGAGGAGCATTTTGCCGTTGTCGTCTCCAGAAACCAGCAGTTGACCGTCAGGGCTAAAATTGACGGCTCTAACAATGGCGTGATGACCGCTTAAGCTGGCGTATAATGTTCCATCCCTTCCCCAAAGCTTGACGGTTTGGTCCACACTGGCTGAGGCAATGATAGAACTGTCAGGACTGACGGCCACGGCTAAAACCGCCGCTTTATGTCCCCAAAAACGATTATATTCATCGGCTCCATATATCGCATCGCGCAATACATGGGTTACCTGACTATCAAGCTTTGGGCTGACGCTGCCGAGTTTTTGTAATCTTTCTTTGGCTTTGATGGCTTCGATCAGAGCATCTAAGCGGCGATTCGAGGCAAATAGCCCCTCTGAAGAGGAAACTAGCGCTTTAATTTCGCTAACTCTAGCTTGTTGTTCACTTTTTAAGGTTTGACTATAGAGTTGAAAAATTACTAGGCTTAAGGCGCTAGAAACGATTAAGCCGATTCCTACAGCAATTAGGATAAGTCTTTGGAATTTAGCCGTTTTTTTTTCCTGCGCGAGCCGATATTCAGCTTCTTGAGCGCGAGCGGCTTCTAAGGCCATTTGGATTTGTCGTTGTTGCCATTGCTGACTAGCGGCTAAAAACTGATAATCTAAATCGCTGAGACTTTTACCCTGTGACCAGTTTTGAGCATCGATTAATGCCTGCCCTCGCAGCAGACGGGATTCATCTTGGAAGTTTGAGGCGACCCAAGCATTAAAGGTTTGGGAGTAAGGGCGGAGGTTGTCGAGTTGTTTGGTCACCCATTCGCTATTAAAAACCAGTCGGTAGATGGGATTTTTGATACGTAGATAACCTTTATGCTTCTCGACTAAGCCGGATAATAGGAGGTCGCTTTGTTCTTTACTATCATCGGCGACGACGGAAAGATAAGCCGATGAAAGCTCATGGAGATTATTTTTAAGGTCGAGACTTACCCCGACCTCAGCTTGTAATATGCGCTGATAAAGTCCTAATAATCGTCCGGCTTTGGCTTCATTAAACAGGATACGGTCGCGGATGGTGCGTAGGTGTTCAGGTTCGTCTTGTGATTCCCAGTGTTGAATAATACGCTCTTGTACCAGTTGCTCTACCCAAAAATCTTCTGTTCCTCGAGGTAGAATAATACTTCCGTCTTTGGCTTCTAAAGCGGCTTGAACCACTAAGCTACAAATTTTTTGCGTGAGAAAGGGCTGTCCGCCACTCCAGTGTATAATCTTTTGCAGCACGACTTGCGGCTGGCTAACCACTCCTTGTAACCCTTGTAATAAAGAATAGGTTTCATGGGGTTGAAAACCATATAGTTCGATGGCTTTACCAATGTTAAAGGGGGTTCGGCGTTTGTCGGCGATCAGGTCCGAAGGACTCGCGACTCCAAATAAGGCAAAGCTCAAGCGCTTAAAGTTGGGGTTTTGTGCCCGTAAGTTATAACAATGACGAATCCAAGCAAAAAAGTCATTGACAGAAAATTTTAAACTGAGTAAACTATCAATCTCATCGATGAAGATGAAAATGCGCTCGCTGTTCACCCCAGGTAGTAGAAGATGTTCAACGAATTGATGGAGGCGTTGTACAGGAGAAAGTTCGGTTTGTTGTGCCCACCAGTCTTTAAAATTGATTTGTTCTGCTAGATTTAAGCTATAAAATAAACTGATAATAATTCCTTTATACCATTGTATCGGGGTTGTTTCCTCGCTTCCCAAGCGCGTGATATCAAGATAAGCACACCGATAACCTTCTTTTTCTAAACGATCACTGGTTCGTTGTAATAAAGATGACTTACCCATCTGGCGGGAGTTTAAAACATAACAAAAATCTCCTGCTTTCAGGGCAGTATAAAGTTGCTCGTCTGAGGAACGAACAACATAAGTCGGATCATCACATCGGAGACTGCCACCAACCTGATATCTCATTGTTCATTGTGATTAAAAAAAAGTAAGAGATAACGATAAACTAATTTTTCGATAATTGCCTTAGAAAATAATTACGGTAAAGTTCACAACTTGGTATGACATTATTACCTTTATATGTGATTAATCCTAAACTTTCAAGTTTGTAAGTTTCAAGCGGATTTAGAGAAATACTGGTTTGTGCCCTGACAACTTTGGCATAAGCTTCAAGGAGAGAAGGATTTTCTTGCAGTTTCACCCAATGTCGCCATAAATGATAACGGTAAATCCCTCCGTTGACAAGCGCCTCCTGGAGTATATTATTTAAAGGGATTTGTTGAGAACAGATGTAATATAAGGTAATTTGAATCAATAATGGATGTCCTCCTACTACTGACATGAGTTGAGAAGCCTCTTGAGTGGAATACCAGTCTAGTCCATATCGTTTCGCTAATTCTTGTATCTGTTGCCGCGTAAATTCTGGCAAACGCAAGGGTAAACCGACGTTAAAGGGAGAGCGGTTGAGGTCTATCGATATATAAGCTTCTGTAGAATAAACGACAATTAATCTTAGTTTTTGCCAGTCTGTATCTCGTCGGGCTTCTTCATACCATGAGCGTAACAAAGGAAAAAATTCTTGAGCCAGTTGAGGATATTCAAAAAGGCAATCTACTTCTTCTAGTACCAAAATTAGGGGATGATTGATCTGCTTGAGCAAGTAGTTTTTGAAATAAAAAGTGCAACTTAACTTACTGCCAATTTCTTCATCCCAATTGTCATCTAATTTAGGTTCAATCCCTAATTCCTTGGCAACTCCGTTACAAAAACACCGTAAAAATTTATTTAAATCGGTGAGATGATTATAATCAATTTGATTACAATTAAGTTTTACTGTGTAATAGTGTTGCTGTTTTGCCAAAGCTAATAGTCTTACTACTAAAGAACTTTTTCCCATTTCTTTTGGGGCCCGAATTCGCAGCACACAGCCTCTTTGATTGATTTCTTGATAAGCTAATTTTTCAATAGGTGGGCGTTCGATATATAGAGGAGAATCGAAAGCAATGGGCCCATCGGGGAATGATACAGTATAAGTTAAATTATCAGATTCTTTTACACTAAAAGAGTGTTCACGCCTAGATTCAAAAAAGTCTATGTCTTGTTCGTCAAGAGAGTTGCCCCAAATCAGATCATCTGTACTGATTTTATCGAGATCGCTGCTAATATTGTAATCTGCACTCTCCAATTCCAAATTAAAGGCGCTAAAACATAATTTCAGCGTTCTGTGATCCACACTGGCTTTTAATGACCATAATCGACTTAAGGTTTTGGGAGAAATATTAATCCGTGCGCTTAGTTCTTCGAGTGTGAAGCGCTGACCATGATTTTCTGCTATCTCTACAGCTAGAATTGCCGCTTGCAAACGCTTTAAACCCGCAGAGGTCAGAATAACTCCCCGTTTTCGTTTGGTTTTTGCTCGTTCCATCTCCTCATTATACTGCTTAGTCTTTTGTGTCTTAATTGTCTTCTATTTACTAAATTTTCACAATGAATTATTTTAATGTCTCCTTAAGTGTCTTATAATTACCTTGAGTTTTCTCTCTAAAAACGAGATGATATTTAAGGTTATACTTGAAAGCCGATCATTATATCACAATGTCAACCCAACTGATATAAAGAATTTCAGGTAATCATATCTATATATCCTTTAAACTTCCAGGCCTGTTATTAAACAAGATGGCTTTGGCAAGACTAAAGGAAGATATATACATGGCTAGAAACGCTTAATAAGTATGTTCTTAGGAGGAAAGCCACCGTTAATCCCTACGGAAAATCTTATTCTCCCTAATTTTTTAGCATTTGTCAATTATCTCATCATTCAAGGCCAAGAAACTCAAATAAAAAAATAAATTATTTTTATCTACTAATCACTATCTTGAAAATCGAGCCAGAAATTCTGCGAATTTTTTTAAAAATCTATTTTATTAGTTATTAAATCATCAAGCCTGTCTATCAGAATTTCAAAAAATCAAAGCTTTATATCTCATAAATAAAACATTAAGTTCCCCTCTGCTAACATACCCAACAAAATGTACCTCATTAATGTGAGAAAGGCTATAGACTTTTATCTATCATTTCAACCGAGAGATTTTCAGAAAGGTGAGGGAGACAAAAATCTTGGTTTTTGTACTGGTTTTCTCCAAAAGCGATCACACTGTTAATATTATTGAGAATAGTTTGACAAATCTCATCAAGCGGTAAATCTGGGTCATCATTGCCAAAAGGATTTTCTATTTGAGTAGCGATTTCTTCTACACTGAGTAAGATTAAACTAATAAAGATGACAGTGAAACCGGTCCACCAATGAATTTTATCGACTAAACTAAATGGTAAAAATCCGCAATAAATCAGCAGTAATTTTTTGATAAAGCTACGGTAGAAAAAAGGAATAGGTGTTGTTCTGATGCGGTCACAACTGGTTAAGCCAGCCACCAATTCATTGAGTAAGCTAATCATCATTACCTGTTGATTGCTATCGATTTTTTGTTGTTGATAGGCTTGCTGAAGATAAGTGCTAATCCAGAAGCAAATTTCTAAAGGTGGATTGTTCGCTTTTTCTAAGGCGATAATCTGATGTTTCTCCATCAAATCATCTAGTTCATGATTGATACTTTGTCGTCGTAAATAGAGTTTAGTCGTTATAACAAAAGCTCCTAATAGCTTCAAAATAGCTTTTTTATCGGGTTTTTGGGGTTCAATTTCTTCACTAATCTGAATTTGAATTTCTCGAGCCAGGTTACGAACATTAACGGTAATTTTTCCCCAATGGTTGCGCCCTTGCCAAAAACGCTCATAGGCAGTATTTGTGCGAAAAACTAACAATAAACCTAAGACTAAATTACAGGCTACATTAGTGGTTATATCGCCAATTCCTTGCCAGGGCTTCCAGAGTTCCCAAAAATCTAAGATAGTGACACTTACTCCGATAAATCCAAACACTAAAACTGACGGTAATATATTTAGCCAAAACTTGCTATCTTTTAGTTCGATTGCATCCTTAAACCAACTGAACCAGCCCCAAGAAAACATATAAATCGACAACCCTATCGCTATTTGTGTTAATTATCTCAACAAAGGGACTTTTTAGCATCGGTGAAACCGGCATAAAACCTGTCTATTTTAGCTTTTTTGGCATATTTACCCTTTTTTAGGCTAATGGATTTCACTTTTGCCGCTCTTTTGGCTTCTGGGAGATAACAGCCTAGCGGGGAGGGCGGAGTTGATAATTAACATAAAAGTTGTGTACAAAATTTTTCTGGATTTCTTCACATTTTCAACACCTAATTGTGGGCCTTCAATTTGTTAGAGGATCACATCTCGGCTGTAACATCACTACATATTTACCATTACAATCATCCGTAAGTTTCTCAAGTTCCTTATTAGCCGGAAATAGTGCGATCACCCACTCACCTGCTCAAAAACCTATAGAGCAACCTGAAAAGCCTTAAAAACTAATTCATCCTTAATTTATGTTAAATTACACCAAATAAGATTGCCGCTAGTGAAATTGTAGATTATCTTGGAGTCAGCTATAGAGTAAGTATTACCCACTAATACTTTTAACAATAAAGGCGATGAAAGTCAGTGAGGTTTTAAAACGTTATGCAGCAGGAGATAGGGATTTCCGAAGGGTAAACCTAAGAGGACAATCCTTTAAAGGTGCTGATCTAAGCGGTGCAGATTTTAGTCACGCAGATATTGAAGGAACGAATTTTCAAGGTGCTATCTTACGGGGAACTAAGTTCTGTGGGGCAAAGGCAGGACTACAAAAGCACTGGACTCTTATACTACGATTAGTTTCATGGATAATATCAGGAATAGCAGGATTTATATTGGCTTTTACTGGAGTTTTAGTTTCATCCATCTTTGACAATTCTAGTTTACAAAATCAGGTTATAGGTTGGGTGTTTTTGGGGGTATTAATTGTTATTTTTGCTGTCTTTATACGCCAAGGTATAGGACGAGTAGGACCAGTAGGAGGAGTCGGAGGAGTCGGACGAGTCGGACGAGTCGGAGGAGTAGGACGAGTCGCAGAAGTCTTCGCCGGAACCTTACTCTACGGTTTCCTCTTCGCCGTCAGCGTCGCCGTCATTTTGGGCGAAGACTTCACCTCCTATTTACCCTTCTTCTTAGTCTTCTTTTTCGTCTTCTTTTCGGCCTTCCCTTTCAGTACCGCCGTTACCATCGCCGTCACCTTCGCCGTCCCCTTCGCCGTCCCCTTCAGTGCCGCCTTCAGCCCCGCCTTCGCCTTCACCTTCGCCTTCGCCGTCGATGGAGCCTTCGCTTTCGCCTTCGCTTTCGCCGTCTTTGTCCTCGCCTTTGCCACCGGTGGGGCGGTCGCCTTTGCCTTTGCCTTTGCCGGGCTGCTAGTCAGCACTTATCTTGGCTGGCGTGCGATGAAAGGAGATCCTAGAGATGTTTGGGTTCGTACTATTGCGGTAGCCTTCGCCGCCACTGGAGGGACAACCTTTAAAGATGCTGATTTAACCGATGCTGACTTTAGCGGAGCTACTCTTGATAGCACTGACTTAAGAGCAAAAAGCCTCATCCGTACCTGTTTTAAAGATACTATCAAACTCATTCAAGCTCGAGCCGGTAAAACCCTCCTCGCTGATTCTAATGTAAGAGAATTATTAGTGACTGGGTCGGGGTTATAAAAAATCCTATATTAAAGCCAACCTTAGAGGTGCTTATTTAGCCGGAGCCAACCTCACTCATGCAAACCTCAAACTTGCAGATCTCGCAGAAGCTAACTTACACCAAGCAAACTTAGAAGGGGCAAACCTCACCCAAGTTAACGCCATTGGGACAGATTTTACCAGAGCCAGCATGACAGGCGCTTGTCTAGAAGCGTGGAATATTGAAAGTAGCTCTCTTCTCGATGAGGTTGACTGCCGCTTTGTCTATCTCAAAGAACACCCCAAACCCGGAACCGACGATCAGGAGCGCCGTCCTAGTAGTGGAGGCTTTCAAGCGGGAGAATTTAGCAAACTTTTCGAGGAAGTTATCGATACTGTTGATTTAATTTTTCGCAACGGGATAGACTCGAAAGCGTTTGTTAATGCTTTAAGAGATGTAGAGGTAAAAAATGAAAACACTCCCTTAACCGTCCAAAGTATAGAGAATAAAGGGGATGGGGTGTTAATACTTAAAGTTACTGTACCCCCGAATAAGGATAAAGAGAAGATCCATCAAGAATTTATTGAATTTTACGAGCATCAACTTCTAGAGCAAAAACAGAAATACGAAGCCTAGGAAGTTGAAAATCAAGGGATAATTTTTAAGTTAAAAATTTATTTTATGTAGGCGCGGCGCAGCGATAATCTAACTTAAGTTAGATTTTTGGGTTTCACTCAAAATCATCAACATTAATTCTGTTGCTCAATCTACCAATGTAGACAGACGGAGAAATCATAAATTTCTTCTTTAAGGCAGAAGTTTATCCATGCCTACCACCGTAATTTTAAATAAGATAAGATAAGTGAACTAGCAAAAAAACTAAAAATAGTCCATCAATTTTATACCGAGTTTCTTGCTCAGAAGGTTATTTTTTCGAGTTCGCTGTTGACGAACTATAAACTTTTCGGTTTTTTTCAGCAAAATTATTACAAATATCTTTCTAAAAAAAAGGAGATTTTTTAGATGAATTTACAGCAAATGATGTCTTTAAATAAACAAAAATCATTCGATTATTTGTTAGTAGAAACTCAAAAAGAACCCGTGCGGGATGACTTTTATAACTCCTCTTGGGACAATCCAATGAGTCTTAATTTAAATTATTGGATTTTATTAATTATTCCTACTTTATTAATTATGGCTTTTTTCATAGAGGCAAAAAAAAAATTTTTTAGTCCTCAAAACCAAGATTTAGAAAATTTTGCCGATTGTTCTTGTCAGCGTTGTAAATATTTTAGTCCAAATCCTTATTTAAAGTGTGCAGTAAATCCCAAATTAGCTTTGACAAAAGAGTCTTGTGATTGTCCATCTTTTAACCCAGATAAAAATTGATAAAAAAAGTGGGGAGCGGGATAAAACTAGCCTTCTAATTTTCCGTCAAAAAATTGAAACAAGTTCATCTTAGGACACCACAGTGCGATGAGACTGAGCAATAATTTGATGTAAATTCTCGATTAAAGCGAGAGTTTTTTGGTAACCTTCTCTGTTATTCTGCTGCTGAAACTGCTGTAAAGCTTGATTAAGGTCTTCGATAGCGGCCTGTTCGAGTCCAACTCCGTGACGTAGTAAACCTCGATTTAAATAAGCTTCTGCATATTGAGAATTTAATTGCAGTGCTTTGGTAAAATCGTTAAGGGCTTCGGTGTAGTTTTGATTGTGAAAATAGACACAGGCACGATTGTAATACAGCTTCTCGTTGCTATTATTTAACTGAATTGCCGCATCAAAATCGGCGAGTGACTGAGAAGTATTTCCCAAAAAGAAATGAGTTAAACCTTTATCAGCATAAATTAAAGCCTGTATCGTCGATGAGTCGGAAGACTGTAAAGCTTGCTCATAGTTTAAAAGAGCTTTTGGGTAGTCTTCTAAAGCAAAATAGGCTAATCCTTGATTATAATAAGCTCTATAATCATCCTTATTCCGTTCAATCACGGCTTGATACTGCTCTATAGCTTCTTGATAATTGCCTAATCTATAGGCGGCTAGTCCTCCATTTAAATAGGTTTCTAAATTATTGGGATTCAGTTGAAGAGCGGCTGTACAATCTGAGAGAGCGGCTGCATTATTTCCCAGTTGAAGATGCACTAAACACCGATTACTGTAAGCCGCCGATACCAAGTCGGATTTTAGGTTAATGACTTGTGTAAAATTGGCTAAGGCTTGCTGATAATTTTGAGTTTTAGTATTTTCTATACCTTGATAAAATAATTGCGAAGTTTGAGAAGCAAGGGAATTGGGAATGGAAAAAGCGGCTTGCTCTTGTAAAGAGAATAGAATTACTAAGGCGACAATAAAATTGAGGATAATCTTCCAACCTCGTTTCATATTCTTTCCCTCATTTAGTTTAAATACATTACAGTTAACAGTAGTCATTAGTTATGGGTTACTGTTCACTTTCTCCAGCCTATACCCTAATCTCAACTGTTAACTGTTCACGATTAACGATTAATAGTTATTTATTATTTCTTCCAACCCTTCTCTGCTGAGTCTAAAACATAGGTGGCTACATCTTCAATTTGTTCGGGCTTTAAGAGTGCTTTAAAAGATGGCATAGCGCCTTTTCCGTTGGTTACCTGAGTTTTGATTTTTTCTAAATCAAACATATCGTATTTTTCTAAATCTACTTTGCTTAAAGTTTTTTGGGCGTTGACGATATTTTTGCCGCCGGCATGGCAAGAGGCACATCTAGCACTAAAAATTTTAGCTCCACTAGCGGCATCTCCGGCGAAAGCGGGGGCAGCCCAACAAATTTGCATGAAGAGAAATGCAACTATAGCCCAACTGATTAATTTTTTCATGGTGTTCTCCCATTGTATTTATTTATCAATTACTATGATGGATAAGTTGATTTGATTTTGTCAAAAGACAAGCTGTCAAACTTGAAAGAAATATAAATTTTTTGAGTTTTTTTTTAATAAGTTATCAATGTTACTGCTTTTAAGAAAACAGACAAAAGCTTGCCCTGAGTCAAAGTCCCGAGGCATCTCGAAAGAGCAAAAGTAAAATGTTATGCTGTTTTGAAAAAGTATACTTGTTGCCTGCCCCAAAACGCCATGCTACCTGTTAACGAAGCTGAAACCCTTATTTTAGATTTAATTCAACCGCTACAAGAAACAGAGATTATTGCTCTAGAAGCCGCAGCAGGACGTATTTTAGCCCAACCGGTTACCAGTAAGCTTGATTTTCCTTATTGGGATAATTCTGCAATGGATGGGTACGCCGTTAAATATAAAGATGTGGAAGGTTGTCAGGCAGAGCAACCGGTCATTTTAGAGATCATAGAAGAAATTCCTGCCGGCAAAAAACCCGAAAAAAGCCTAAAATCCGGACAAACTGCTCGCATCTTTACCGGAGCCATGTTACCCGAAGGAGCAGATACCATTATTATGCAGGAGAATACCGAGCGTTTAGGAAACCAAGTCAAAATTTTAGCGGCTCCTTCTTTGTATAAAGCTTATGTGCGTCAAAAAGGGGAATATTATCAAGCGGGTAAGCCGCTTTTGGGGCCAGGAATTGCCATAAATGCTCCAGAAATAGCGGTTTTAGCAACGGCCCAAGCCACTCAATTAACAGTATATCGTCGTTTGAAGGTAGCAATTTTTTCGTCAGGGGATGAGTTAGTGACACCTCATCAACCTTTACAACCTGGGCAAATTGTAGATTCTAATCAATATGCTTTGGCGGCTTTTGTGGCGAGTCAGGGAGCAACAGCCATTCCTTTAGGCATTGTACCAGATGATCCAGAAAACCTCAGAGAAACCATTTCTAGGGCAATTAAGGATGCCGATGTGGTGCTATCTACTGGGGGGGTTTCTGTGGGGGAGTATGATTATATAGAGGAGATTTTAGCCACATTAGGAGCCGACATAAAAATCCGTGCAGTGGGAATTACACCCGGAAAACCTTTAACGGTTGCTCGTTTTTCTAATGGCTGTATATATTTTGGCATTCCAGGAAATCCGGTGTCAGCTTTAGTCAGTTGTTGGCGGTTTGTGCAACCGGCGATGAAAAAATTATCGGGACTTAAGGACAGTTGGAAACCTGTATTTATTAAGGCGCGGTCCCGTCATGATTTACGTTCTAAAGGCAGATTGGAAACTTATGTATGGGGAAAATTATTATTAGTTGATGGGGTTTATGAATTCGAATTAGCGGCGGGAACTCATAGTTCTGGTAATTTAATTAATTTAGCACAAACTAACGGGTTAGCTGTGATGCCTGTTGGTCAAAGTTTTGTGGGTGCCGGTGAAGAAGTTACCGTCTTGCAGGTGGGAAGTCCTTATCAATAAAAATTTTTGCTCTAGTGTCCGGTAACCCAAAAAATTTTTGCTCTAGTGTCCGGCAACTAAAAAAATTTTTGCTCTAGTGTTCGGTAAGCGAAAAAATTTTTGCTCTAGTGTCCGGTAAGCGAAAAAATTTTTGCTCTAGTGTCTGGTAACCCCCGAAAAAAATTTCTCCTGTAATGTCCGAAAAGTCTACTAACTGGTCACTTTAGGGTCTATAAGAAAAAAGAAAATTTTTGCTCTAGTGTTCAGTAACCGAAAAAATTTTTGCTCTAGTGTTCAGTAACCGAAAAAATTTTTGCTCTAGTGTTCGGTAACTGAAAAAATTTTTGCTCTAGTGTTCGGTAGCCAAAAAAATTTTTGCTCTAGTGGACTGACACAGCTAAAATGAGGCAATAGCTCCTGATGTCGGGAAAAAACAATCAGACCTAAAAAAAATGCAGACTTATGACGGAGACTTTTACCAGTGGACGGTAGAGCAAGCACAAGCTTTGCGGCAACGCGACTTGGATAGCTTAGATTGGGATAATTTAATAGAGGAGATAGAATCATTGGGAAAGAGCGATTATGCTCGAGTTAGCTCTAAGGTAATGCGAATAATCCAGCACAAACTTAAAATAGATTACGTAGCGATTCCGGAGTGTATCAAACACTGGCAGCACGAAATTAAAGTGTGGCAAAAAGATATTAAGCGGCAAATTAGCCCAAGCATGATACGTAAGTTGCTTGTAGATTTGGATGAACTTTTTTTAGACGCTAAAGACTTGGTGCTTGATGAGTATGATGTCGAGTTACCCCAAGAATGCCCTTACAGCCTTGATGAGTTGGTCAGTTCAGAAAAGCGATAATAAATAGAGAATTTATTGGGAAAATCTTAAGTATTAGCGGGGCTGGCGAGGTTCGTGGGTGATGAACTCAAAAGCTTTTAAGGCAATACTTTCAAGCTATGTAATGACTAAAATACTAGAAAATTACTAGCTATTACTAGAAGATATGCCTCGCAAAAATGAACGAAAAGCCCAAGACATCCGTATTCAGAAAGATAAGGGTAGTTTGCGTCTTCAGTTTTCCTCTCGTCTTAGTAAGCAGTTTTATGGGAAGCGGCAATTCTACAAGTCCGTTGGGCGATCCGACTCCCCAGAAAACAGGCAATGGCTCCTTGGTGTCTGTCAACGTATTCAAGCCGATTTAGACCACCCAGAGGCACAAAAATTATTTGACCCCTCCCTAGAGAAGTATTTGGGGCTGAAGGTTAATCATGAATTTGCTGTAGCGACTACCGCGATCACAAATCCGACTTTAGGGGAATTGTGGGATGAGTTTTGTCAGTGGAGGGTTGCTACTAAGCAGATTTGCGAAACGACCTATAAGACCTGCTATCGACGAACTTATTTACACTGGCTGTCACCTTGGCTAGAAGTTAAAGTCAGCTTGGATATGGTTAATAATTTGATTGCTGATTTAATGGCAGCCGACAATTATAAGCCCAATCTAAAAAAGCTTTTTAATGCTTTGGTGAAAATGGGGGATAGGGCTGTTAGACTTGGAAAGCTAGATAAGAATTATTTCAACGAAACTAAGGAAGTTATCGTTAAGCCGCCAAAAAAATCACTCCAATTAATTGATACTGAAGATTACAGATCATACACTAAGGAAGAGAGGGATATTATCATTAATGCCTTTAGACATTCCCAAAAAGCAAGAGAAAGAGATATAGCTGACTTAGTGGAGTTTTTATTTTTGACAGGATGCAGACTAGGTGAGGTTTTCGCCTTGAAATGGAACGACATTAAAAAAGATTGGATTATTTTTGATGAGAGTTTTAGTACAGAGACGAAAATCACTAAAACAACTAAGACCGATACTGTACGGATTTTTAAAATTAAAGGGTATGATAAGCTTCTTGATTTAATTAAAAGAGTAAGGCTTGAGAGAAAAACTACTCCCGAAGGCTATGTTTTTGTAACTCAAAAAGGAAAAAATTATAATAGGTTAATATTAAATGAGTTATGGAACGGGAAAAACAAAGAACGTATAAAAGAAGATAATCAAAAAGCGGAAAAATATTTAGGTGTTGTTAATCGATTAGTTAGAGAAAAGAAAATATCACAATACTTGAAACCCTCAGCCACTAGACATACATTTATTACCTTACAAGCTCAGTCGGGAGTAGATTTAAAATTACTTGCTGATAGTTGTGGAAATAGCGTGGACGTAATTTATAACCACTACTTGGGAGTAAATAAAGATGCTTGTTTATCTAATATTTAAATATTTAATTACTACCCCTCCAGTGTTAGAAGGGGTTTCTCTGTAGATTTTTTTAGTCTGAGTCTGGGAGGTTGTTCATCCCAAAAAACCTAGGTGAGATATCAACGAGTTTAAGGGTGTCGTCGATAGGCACCCATTCCCTTCGAAGGTCTGTATTAAATTCGATTCGTATTTTTTTCGTGCCGACCTTCAAAACTTTACCGATTCGCCTACCCCAATAGACCAAATCACCAACCTTAAATCCGTCAACAGGATCTAAAGTATAAATTTTAGCGAGAGTATCCTCTAGTTTTTTATCAGTCATAATTTCAAACCTCCCTGTAAACCTTAGTTAAAACCTTTAATAAAATCTTTCATTTCCTCCACACAATTTAAAAACCCAGCATACTTTAACTGCCGCCCCAATTGTAAGCCGTTATGTTTTCTAAGCTCCTCGTGCTTATTTAAATCACTATAAAAGCTTAACCATGCGTTTTCTAGCTGATTGAGTTCTAGATATTCTAAAGCTCTCTCTTTAGCCCAATTTAAATGCTCTGTCCTGTTCATGATTATCTCCTAATTAATACTGAACACTAAAAGTATTTTTTGATTTACAACTCACTGGTTGAAGGTTATTTATTCAAAGGGCAATGTGATGTTCTTTGATAATTTTGTTTAGAGTCCTTAAGTCCCACTTCATTCCGTCGGGTAAAGGATATCTAGACATCCTAGTTATAATTGATTTCTTTGAATAGTAAGGGTCACGTTTTGAGTTGGAATTCTTTTTAGAAAGGGATATTTCACCTAATTGATATAAGGTGTCTTCAAAGGTTAATGGCTTGTCCAATGCTCCTGCTGCTAGAGAGCCATCTAGAGTGGTATCTAGAGAACCATCTAGAGTGGTATCTAGAGAACCATCTAGAGTGGTTTCTAGAGAGCCATCTAGAGTGATTTCTAGAGAGCCATCTTGAGCAGTCGGTAAAGGTTCTGATGTTGGCACAGGTTCCAGAGAAAAATCAAACTCAGGATTTGCTTCTGTTAATCCCCTCATCAAGCGTTCGGCTTCCGCTTCGGAGTAATGCAACGCATATTCTTTTTGATCTGTCCAATCGCCACCAGCCCACCAGCCAAAAGTCTTACCGTCTTTTTGATAATTAATCAAATAAAAAGTATCTGCCGCTAGAGAGCCATCTAGAGTGGTTTCTAGAGAACCATCTAGAGTGGTTTCTAGAGAACCATCTAGAGTGGTTTCTAGAGATTCTTTTTCCCATAAAGCCACATGAGTATGATCAGCCGCGTCTTGATTCTCTACAGCTACCTCGATGCAGACGGCTAGGGCTAGTTTTTGGTCAATTTCCTTTATCTTGTCTCGACATTGCTTGATATTGGCATTAATTTTTTTCTTAGTAGCTGCCGAGGGGTAGGGGGGCAGCTTGCCTTTGATTTGCTGGTTGTAGTTGAGGATTCTTTTCTCTAGGGTTTGTTTTTCCCCCTGGAGTCTTTGTCGTTTGATCTCGTCCGGTGCGCTGTTGGGGGACTCCCTCTCGCTGATTGTCCATCCATTAGGCAGGTGGCCATCGGGGACAGCTTCCTCTTTAACAAGCGACAATTCAAGCTGAATGCTTTTGTCTGTTATATCGTCTAAATCGACATTAAATTCCTCAAAATCTCGTGTAGAGACCCGAGCGCGTTTTTTCCAGACTTTAACAATAAATATCTCGCGTCCATCGGTCTTGAGATAGTATTTGTGCCCAATCTTTAGGGTTAAGCCATGCTCATCGTTTTCTGTAGGGAATGAATCAGCCGGTTGCTCGTTCCCTACAGGATTTTGTGTAGGGAATCGGTCAGCCGCGCTTTGATTCCCTACAAAGTTTTTTTGGATAAGTTCAACCTCTCCAATGGGAGCGGTGATCGTTTTTGCCTCAGTTAATGACAACAGCTTCAGCGAATTTCTTAAAACCCTAAAAACAGTTGCCTCTTGACCTTTATACGCGACGCGGTCACCTTCTTCGATGAGCTTGAGCCAGTCATTTTCTATGACCGTAGGGGAAGGCTCGTCAGCTTCTTGTTGCCCTACAGAATTCTGTGTAGTTTCAGCAATTGGCTCTAGAGACTCATCTAGCGGCTTATCTAGAGAACTATCTAGAGAATCATCTAGAGAATCATCTAGAGAATCATCTAGAGAATCATCTAGAGAATCATCTAGAGACTCATCTAGAGAATCATCTAGAGAATCATCTAGAGAATCATCTAGAGACTCATCTAGAGACTCATCTAGAGAATCATCTAGCGGCTTATCTAGAGACTCATCTAGCGGCTTATCTAGAGACTCATCTAGATGTGTTTCTAATGCCTGTAATTCTCTCTGGGCAATAGTTATAAGATTGTTGAGCTTTTCTCTTGTTTTCTTTTTAGTGGCCGTCTCAAGTTGCTTTTTGTAGTTGCTGATTCTACCCAAAAGCGTCTTTTGTCGGCCACCACTACCAAGAGGGGCAGTTCTCACAGCTTCCTTAATCATTTGCTGTATGTACTTTAGATTTTTCCCTAGAGCCTTCTCTAGATGAAAATCTACCCTCTGTAAAAGATGCTGATCTAACCCTCCGTTGATGTATTGAGCATCTAAATATTGTCTCAAGCCTAGCCGCACCTCCTTTTGTAATCGCTCATCTACAGCTTTTTGGATTAGCTCGTTAAATTCTTCAGGGTCAGTAAGTTTAGCTTGCGTCGTCGGTAACTCTGGGGCTATTGGTGGTTCTGGGGCTGTGACCGACACTAAGTATTGTCGAACAAAATTCACCAGGACAGACGAGGCGGTAAGCCCCTGGTCTGTACATTTTTCTTTAAAGGTTTCCCATATAGTTTCATCTAGTTCAAAGGTTGCCAGTTTTTTACCTTTAGGTCGTGCCATAACTCTATTCTCCTGTTGATTCTTGTGTAGTTAAGTTCAGGCTTAGTTGCTTGTTGTCCTCAAGCTTGACGCATTGAATTTGTAATAAATAAACGTTGCACCATAAGCCAATAGGTGAGCCAAGGTAAATTTTTCCCACTGGCTGAACACCACGCTTGAGCCTATAACCCCTCTTTGAAATTTGATTGATGGTTAATAGGTCAAGCCCTAACTCACGGGCTACGGGAACCCATGCCCACTGCTGCCCCTGCCCCCAGGAGAAAGGACTGCCTTTTAAGCCGCCTAATATTTGATCGAGGATAAAGGCCATACGTTCTATATCAGCTTTCTTTTTGACTACTACCATGCTTACTCCTGTTGTTGATTTGCGATCGCACGCCGTTTGGAAAAATAAAAAAAGTTTTTTAGTGATTTTTCGAAAAAGGTTGATCCGCTACTCCCGAAGCCTTTATACAGTGAGCGATTCCAGGCGGATCAACCTCTGGAGGTTCGGTTGATCCAGGTTGATCCGCTAAATCTTAAGGAAATTTTTCTAGGTTTCCCATAATTCTTGCTCTGTAAGGATTTAAGAGGATATGAACCAGAACGTTATCTACAGGTAATTCCATATCTAATTTACCTATTTTTACCTATTTTTACCTACATTACATAGGTAATTCACAAGAGTCTATGTAGCCGTGAAGCTCGTTTACCGAAACTTCTAGTTGATCAAGTCTTTCCAATTTTTGATCTATGTAAGTTTGTAACTCTTCTCGCAAGGACTCTAAGCGTTTTTCTAGCATTTCTGATTGAACAGTATCTATCGGCTTTGATTGCTCAATAACCTTTAATAACAATCGTTTAGCACAAAGTCCGATTGATTCGTTTGGATTAGCCAGGTTTGCTAGTATTGATAGTTGCTCTTCGTTAAGCGAAAACTGTACAACGTTTTTATGCTTCGGCATAGGTAATAACTCGATAAGTTTACCTATTTTACCTTTAATATAACCTACAAATTTACCTATTTTACCTTTAGTATAACCTATAGGTTTACCTACTTTAAATCGTTGTCTATTTTGTTCTGTAACCCTTACAGAACAACAATTATAGGAAACCTAGGAAATTTTCCTTAAGATTTTAGCGGATCAACCTGGATCAACCTGGATCAACCGAACCTCCAGAGGTTGATCCGCCTGGAATTGCCCTCTGTGTAAGGGCTTCGGGAGTAGCGGATCAACCTTTTTCGAAAAAACGCCAAAAAACTTTTTTTATTTTTCCCAACGGGGTAGCGATCGCACTTAACGAGCTTGATCTGAGTAAGAATTTGTCTGGTCGGTAGTATTTTCATCGTGTTGTTCCTTCTGATTCGGATCTAAGTACCAGTCAAGGGGTAGGTCAGAATATCGTTTATCAACCTTTTTTAAAAGCTTGTCCAACTCCGCAATCTGTTCCATATTTAACCTGAACTCTCTCAGCCCCTGGCGATAACGCCATAAGTTTTTGTAATCAATCTTAAGGATTTCACAGAAGCCTTTATAATCAAGCTCCCAAAGAATTAGGAGTTGGTCAAGCATAGATTTTTGTTTTTGTCCCCTTGACAAAACTTTGTTGTCATCTGTCATATGTTCATAGATGTTCTCTCTGGTTTGGGTCTAAGTACCAGTCAAGGGGTAGGTCTTCAATATCTTTGCCAATTTGCTTAAGGAGTTTGTTTAATTTCAAGACTTGCTGCCAATTTAGGCGGAATTCTCTTTCTCCTACGCGATATCGCCAAAAGGTTTGTCTATGGACTCCTAAAAAGTCAGCAAAATCGTTATAAGTCTCAAAGCCCCATTTTTCCAACAACTCGTCAAGCATTGATTTTTCTTTGTTACCTTTTTGAGCGGGCTTGCCCCGAGTAAGAAGCGTTTGTATAGTCAGTAGTGTTTTCGTCATGTTCTCTCTGGTTTGGGTCTAAGTACCAGTCAGGGGGTAAGTCAGAAATTTTCATTTCAACTTTTTCTAAAAGCTTGTCCAATTTCAAGACTTGCTCCCAATTTAAGCGAAACTCTCTTTTGCCTTTGCGGTATTGCCATAGGTGAGTCCTATGAATCCCTAAATAAGCAGCAAAATCGTTATAGCTCAATTCCAACTTTTGGAGCAATTGGTCAAGCATTGATTTTTCTTTGTTACCCCTTGACAAATTCTTAGTTTTGTTATTCATAATTGTAATGTAGGCAATTGCCTACGTCAATCGATTTAGAAGTAGCAAGGCGAAGGCGCTTGTAAACACATCGTCTTGCTATCTTCTATTCAACAACAACAACAGGAGGTATTCAGAGGGCAAACTAAAACTGTTGAGATGGCCGTTTTGGATGGATGTGCGGCTGTACCCACCCAAAACAAGAAGGCCGGGAGACGACCCCAACCTTCTTGTAAAACGAATGAATAATCTAACGCCTTTACCTATAACGAAGCGCGTTATGTTTGCACTTGTTGCATTGGTACGTGGTATGAAGCGTTAAACCAATTATAGTGCTTTCAAGGCTTTGCTACAACCTGTTAGCCGCAAAGATTATTCATAGTTTAGATAAAACCCGTTATATAGCAATATATATCATAATATATATTGACTATTATCTATAGTTGTTATTAGCGATTTAACTGGACATTCTGGAGGAACTTGCAAAAATTAGAGAATTCTTAGATACTATCTATCAAAAGCACCCAATTTAATATCAACCAATAAAAAAAATAGAGAAAATCAAATTTCATAGGTTTTTCAATAGGTTTTGTTGGTGAAGTTAAATAGGGTCACTAAAACTGACAGGCCGGCCTGTCAGTCGCGCAAATTCAATAAACCAGTAACAAGACAATGTCAGAAAACTCAACCAGAGAAAAAATTCTCTCGATTTGTAAAGGCCTACTGCAATCTAAGGGGTATAGTTCATTCTCGTTAGAGCAAGTGGCCGAATTAGCCGAAACCAGTCGAACTAATGTATATCATCACTTTCAAAGCAAGGAGGATTTAGTTAAGGAAACAGTAATCAAGTACAAAAACGATTTTTCTGACATCCTTGATGAAATAGAAGCGCAGAACCTCTCCCTAAGAGAGAGTTTACAAAGCCTAATTGATACCTATGCCAAGGTATTAGAACCCGACAACCGTAAAATCTGTTTGTGTATTTGTTTGCTTCCAGAATTTAACAACTTGTCTGAATCAATACAACAGGAGCTAAGGAACTTCTTTGATTTACAAGTAAACTGGGTTCTTAAAATTTCCCAAAATGTATCACCAGAAATTACCCTGTCAAATGATGAGGCAGCTATGATAATAGGTTCCTTTGAAGGAATTGTTACTGTAGCCAGAATAAAAGGAGGAAGTGAATACTTTAAAAGTGTCACATCCTCCCTTGTTGAAAATTTATTACTAGCCCATCAAAATTAATGAGCAAGTAGTAAATTAAGCTCTAGACAAAGCTTCTACAGCTTTCTCTTCTGGCAAATTAATCCAGTCGCACCAAGTTTGTCGCCAAGCTTCCTTGGCTTTGTTATATCCCTTAAGAACCAAATCAGGATTAATTTGCCGAGACTCAATTAAATCATCTACCGCTTTTCTGATTTTTTCTTTATGGTGTATATCTTCTCCGCGAACGTGAATATCAAAAAACAGCCAATCAACTTTGTCATAATGTTGAAGGATATAAGGGTGCTTCTTGAGAAATTTCTCAAAGATGCTCAAATAGACAGAGCAAATACACTCTACCCCCAAGCCCTCAAGGCCCACAACAAAGTCAATGCTGCTGTTCTCAATAAACGGTTTCATTTTATCTGGAATATCAATATTCCTTTTAATATCATTAACCCCGATAGACTTCAGGAAATTATCCCAGAGGAACAGATGAGATTTGTGATAATAACCATTTCCTTGCTCGTCATTCAAAATCTCAGCTATTAAACTTTTAAACTGAGTTTCAGGTAATCGAGAAATCATTAAAGCTAAGTGGTTTGAATGATTTTTAACTAGGTCACGGTAATAGACAGAAACTCTCCTGAGTTTTTCTAAACTCCAATTTGGTATTGTAGAGAAGCTGGAGAAAATCTCAATCTCTTCTTTAAGTTTTGTTTCGTCGAAATACATCCAAAAGGTTGAAATAGTCATGGTTATACTGGTAGAGTTAAATAGGTTTAGAAAAATGGGATTAAGAAATTATTCTTCCCCAGAATCTAAATACAAAGAATACATAATGTACAGTCAAAAAGCAAACTTTCCGATTGTAACCATCAAAAAGACGTATCTAGAACTCAATAGGTTGTTACGTTCTTTTACATTTCCTACTTTGTTAAAAACTCATGACCAAAATTCATCAAGTTCATCAAGACAAATGCTTCTATCGTTTTCCAGTCTCTCAAGTCGTCCTGACATTTACCCTGTCTTAGCCCTTATCAAGTCCAATAAAAAAGCGGAAAGAAATTTCCGCAAAACTCAAAACTATAAAACTTATGAATAATCTAACATCTTTCAAGGGAAAGGTTTTCAAAAAATCATTAACTGCTGTCGGATCAACCGAACCTCCAGAGGTAGATCCGCCTGGAATTTCAGACTGTGCAAGGGTTCTAGCCGTAGTGGATCAACCTTTTTCTCTAAAACGCTAAAAAACTTTTTTTCTTTCAACCACTGTGCGATCGCACTCGTTGAAGTTACTCCCACAAAAACGGAGGGCTAAACACCCTCCATTACTTCCAAAAAAAAAGAATGAATTACAACATACCTCAAAACGAGATATCTAGGCGAGATTATTTTGCGGCTGCTGCCCTACGGGGCTTATTAGCCGGCACTAAAGACTACGTTAATTTTTCGAGACAAGTCCAGACGTGCATAAACAAAAAGCTGTATCTATCAGCGATCGAACTAGCAGACGAGTTTATGCGGGAGCTAAACAACACTAGACCGGTAAAGACTCCTTTAGTTCATCCTCAGCAAACAATCGGTAAAGTCTTCAAGCAATTTCGAGAAGCCCAGGGCTTAACAATTGCTCAGGCCAGCGAACTATCGGGCTTATTCCCTGTGATGATCATCGGGCTAGAAGCTTTAGAACATGACCCTGAAGAAATATCGTCGAGCGTTCTAGATCTCAAACAGACCATCCAAGCCGTTGGGAAGCTGTGTCACTTCTACGACATCCCCATTCCCGACAAATACCTTGAACTCACTGAAGAAATAGAGGAGATAGAAAAAAAATGAATATTAAAGAAATAACTCTAGAACTAATAGCTAACTTATTACATCTTCGAACAACAGACATTAACGAATCTGATAACGTTCAAATAACCATATCATCGGCACAATTAGCAAATAGGATGGCAGCATCTCTATTTAAAGCAGGAGAGGGAGTTTATTTGTATTCAGGGGATGAAATTATTTTTCTAGACAGGTTAAACAAGTGGGATTTGTTATTACATGATCACGAGCTTTTACGTAAAAAAATGTCTGTAGAAAAATATGACTCCAATAGAACTCCTATAGACTATTTGCGGTGGACTATCAATAAAATTAACAGTCGATATACAAAAGAAGGAAAACAGCTTTTTGACCTTTGTGACAAAGTAATTAGCTATTTTCGAGCTATTGTCATTGTTCTAGAATCAGTCAAAGATGAGACTCACAGAGTAAGGAATTTACTTAATGAAAAATCGATAATTCCTGCTGCTGAAAGAGCCATCGAGACGTTGAGGACGGTTCAACAAGAAGGGCTTAAAGATTTTGATTCTTTTGGCGCGTATGACGAATGGTCTGACCTCTGGAAATCTCCTTACCCCATACAAAGATACCAGCAGAGAATCAGAGAGTTAGAAGAACAAATTAAACAATTAACAGAACAGGAATAAAAAAAAGTCCCCTCTAAACAGAGGGGAAAGGAAGGGAATCATGATGTTAGAACGCCACAGAAAAGAGCTAAACGACTCCAAAATCTCTGAAACAATTATAGCACTGAATTTTGTTTCTTTGCAAGGAAATAGCTGTTATTCACATTTATTATATAGTTTGGGTGTAGAAGAAAGGAGAAATGATGGAAGATTAAGGGATAAGTGGATTAAAAATTATTCCCATCTTGACGACGGTGGATGGTGGTGTGGGGCAGGAATAGACCTCACTACACTTAACTCTAATTCCCTGGCTAATCAATGCTATGGAGTGGAATCAGAGTGGGGATGTTTTAAACCAAATACCCCTAGAATGATTCACGGGAAGCCAATTAAATATGAACATCCTCCCCATGCACAGACCGAACTTTTCTCTTTAAAAATAGCTGAAGAAGACTGGATAAAAATCGCTAACAAGCTAGATAAACATGAAGAAGTTTGCGAAGTTTTAAAACAAGACTGTCCGACAGGTGGATATATTCCAGAAGTTCAATTTTGGCAGTGGGTCATTGATAATCCTTTACCAGTAATTATCACTGAAGGAGCGAAAAAAGCCGCTAGTGTTTTATCCACCGGCTATATTTGTATTGCCCTACCTGGAATTACTACAGGATGGAGAAGTGAAACAGGACAATTAATCGACCCATTAAAAGCGTTATGTAGAGCCGGTAGAGAGTTCTGCATCGCCTTTGATCAGGATGCCAAGTTCATCACAAAGATTGACGTTTTTCGAGCGGCTAAACGATTAGGAGAGCTATTAGAAACCGAGGGGGTTAATGTTTCCGTTCTTCTGTGGGAGCCAGAAGAAGGAAAAGGAATAGATGATCTAATAGCTAAAGCAGGAGAGGGTAGATTAGATGAGGTTTTTGAAGAAAGAATATTACTCGGTGAGTATTGCGACCGGCAACAAATCCATAGAATTTCCGCCGCAAAATTACTTGAATTCATTCAACGTAATTTTGGAAAAAAATTAGCTTTTAATGAGCTTACTCAACGAGTAGAGTTAAACGGTAAACCTCTGGAATTAGGGAACGAGTTGAGGTACTGGCTAATCGAAGAGTATTTAATTGACGCTGCTCCCAACCATTTAATTGATGCTCTATTGTATGTAGCCAAGAAAAACAGCTATCACCCAGTAGAAAAATATCTTAAAGCCTGTTATGCCGCCAACCAGTTTTTGCCCATTGACAACCTCTCACAGCGTTATTTAGGCACGTCTAACCCTATCTATGATGTATTTGTCAAGAAATGGCTTATCGGGGCCGTAGCGCGAGTTTTAGAGCCAGGCTGTCAAATGGATCATGCGCTTATCCTTAAATCGGACAAGCAAGGTACTGGTAAAACGAACTTTTTCCGCAAGCTAGCCGGGGAATGGTTTGACGGGTCTTTTGGCTCTAATTTAGAGAGTCGTCAGTCCCTCATGGTCTTACACCGGTGTTGGATTCAAGAATGGGGAGAGTTTGAAAGAATCGTCACCAAGAGAGAAGCCGGCGAAATTAAAGATTTTATGACCAAATTGTCAGACTGTTTTGTCAAGCCCTATGGACGCGATGCGTTAGACTATCCCCGTCGCTTTGTTTTCTGTGGCAGCACGAACGAGGACGACTTTTTAAGGGATAAAACGGGTAGCCGCAGGTTTTTAGTTATCCCTATTCAAAGCAATTGGATGATTCCGTTTAAAACCCTCGAGGCAGAGAGATCGCTACTCTGGGCATCAGCAGTTAAAGAGTATTTAGAGGGCAAAAAGCAAGGGGTAGATGCTTGGGTTCTAACTCCTGAAGAATACGAACAATTAGAGAAATCGAACCAAGCGTTCAGAGACTATGACGAATGGGAAGGATTGATCGCCAATTGGGCCGAAACAAACCATAAAGAAAAAATAACCATTACTGAAGTCTTAAGAGAATGCTTTGACGTTGAAAATAACGCTTCAGACCATAAACGCCAACAAATGCGAGTATCCAAAGCACTTAAGCAGTTGGGCTGGAAAAAACTTAAACCTGTCAATGGTGCAAATGGGGATAAACAGCACTATTGGCTTAAACCTGAAACTCCAACCGTTACAGAAGCCGAAATAACTACACCCAAACAAGAACCCTCCCCAGAAAAAGCAACCGAGCCTCAGAACACCAACACAGAAAACGAGATCGCTTCTAATGAAAAGGAATGGACTTACGACGTTTGGATATTACGTCCAAATGATTATATTGAGCTAAAAAGCGATAGGGGGAAATATTGGCGGGTAGAATTTAGAGGACCGTTTTATGCGCGAATCGTCTTTTCAAATACAGTCAAAAACATTGATTTCAAAACAGAGTTTCGGGTGGTTAGTAAGCCTCCACAAACCCACCCACAGAGGAACGGTAAGAAGCCATGAGCGATAACGTACAAAATCATTTACAGCCGTCAGATAATACCTCACCATTATTTTTTATCGGCTGTAGTCCCTCTCAGGCTAAAAGCATAATTAACCCAGCTTTTCCGGCTGCCGGGGCTATGATTAGTGTCAATACTTTGCGATCGCGGCAGTCAGATTTTCAAGTTGGAGACTGGATTCTTGACTCAGGGGCGTTTACTGAGATTAGCCGCTATGGCCATTATCGATTTTCTGTCGAAGAATATTGTCATCAAATAGGACGCTGGTCTAGGTGCGGAAATTTACTACAGGCTGTAAGCCAGGATTTCATGTGTGAACCTTTTATCCTCGAAAAAACAGGCTTATCCGTTGAACTTCATCAACAATTGACGATCGAGCGCTTCGATCAACTACGGGCTTATTCTTGTGTGACTCAAATCATGCCGGTTATTCAGGGGTACCAAGTTGCGGATTACATTACTCACGTTCAAATGTATGGTGATCGCTTATCTTTGGGTGCATGGTGTGGCGTTGGGTCTGTATGTCGTCGCAATGGAAACCCCAAGATTATTAAAGACATTCTTAAATCAATAAAGGTAGTTCGGCCAGATTTACGCTTACATGGCTTTGGGCTGAAGCACCTTGCTTTAGAAGACTCAGGAGTGAGGCAATTATTATATAGCTCAGATAGCATGGCTTGGTCTATACCCCGACGATTTGGGGATAAAACCCCAATGCTTAAATTAGCTTATGATTACCAACAAGCTCTTCATGAATCGTTGACCGATTCTGTACAAAAACGGATACCGATCACGGCCGGAGCGGGAAACGGGCAGGGCAGAAAACCTACTTGGAAAGCCGGTAAAACCAAAGCTATTCGTGTACCAGAAAGATTTGCGGACGAGCTTCTCAAATTAGCCCGTGAATGGGACAACGAATTAGACAACCGGTGAGCGATTTTGTACAAAAACGCTCACCGGTAAAAATATACGGAGAAAATCTAATCATGACGCAACATCCTAATATTCACTTGATTGAGCTTTGTAAACGTTACCTCGATAATTTAAAAGGGGAAGGGAATATTTTAGGAGTTGATTACAGCGAGGATAACTGGAATGTAGAGTACAAGAAAATCCAGGATGATTACCTTTATTTTGTTTCTAAAATAGTCACTTTTACTTGCCAGGATGAAGACGATGATAAAAGCTGGCAAGGAACGGAAACTTACCGTTTTACTATCTGTGAAGACAAATTTTTGTCAATTGATAGCTGGTAGGGAAGATAACCATGAACAAGACAGAGCATTTAAATTGGGCTAAAGAGAGAGCTTTAGAATATCTAGATCTCAATCAACTAGAAAACGCATGGTTAAGCTTTTATAGTGATTTAAACAAGCACGAGGAGCTTAGGAACCATGTCGGCTTACAATTTGGGCGACAGTTAAAGTATGCTGGGTTTTTAAATTCTGTGGAGGAGATGAAGGATTTTATTAAAGGTTTTAACTAAAATTTACAGAGAAACCCCTCAACTATGCTTGAGGGGTTAACTTGGTGTAGAAAACGCTTGAGTCGCTTAATCGATTCCGTCCAAGCCTGCTTAAGAAATCCTGTTTAAAAATCGGGCTTGAACCTTTGTGATCGCTTCCCCGACAGAAATAATTCCGTCTCGGTTAACGTCTAATCCTGAATTTTGGCTGTAAGCTATGCCGGGTCTAGTGAACAGCCCATAATTCAAGCTTTTACCTATAGCAGCCGGCCAAAGCACTGCCATATAGAGATCGCTTAAGGACTTTCTACTGGTGTTAGCCCCTAATTGGGCTACAAAGTATTTTTCTACCCAATCAAGCTGATCTAGTCCGGTCATCCTGCCTAAAGCCTCAGTTGAGGTTCCGAGCGAGGCGGCTGTTTGGGGCATAAATTGGATTAGCCCAACAGCACCGGAGCCGGCTTGATTCTTGATGGCGCTCGAAAATGAGCCGCCACTCTCAAAGCTCATGATCGCCATTAAATCCGATGGGTCACAGTTGATGTTATTGGCTATTAGCCTCACTCGGTTTTTAAATTGCTTTGAGCAATTCTCATCCCCAATCACCCGTTTAAGTGGCGCATAAGGTTTGATTAAGTGTGCCCAAGTCGAAAGATTACCGTTATCAGCTTGGGTGTAAATCAATTGCTCTGAGTATTTAACAAATTTACCCGCCGTTGGGCTGTTGTCGTAACCAGGGTTTTTAAAGCGGCCATAGGGGTCGTGGCAAATAAATAAACGAGTTAGCTCATCGAAAAATAATAAAACAATGACATGACCCGAAGCCGCGAAACTATTCTCACTACTAAAAATAACTGGAAAGCCTTTTTTTAAATGCTCAAAAACATCAGCCCATTTATGCTCGGTTGACCAATTGTCCTCAATCTCATACTCATGTAAGAGTTTTTTAATATCTAGATGGGAAAATCTATCAAGCCCCCTTTTTTGACATTCCAGATATAAGCTATCTGGGGAAACAGTTTTACCAAAATGTCCTAAAGATATTGCCACAGAAGTCAATGCACAACTTCCGTAGGGATCAATTTCATTGTCTAGCTGATAGAAATAAGGATAGTTTTTGTAGTTAAATTCTGTTGTCTGGTTAACTACGACTGGCTTTTTACTTTCAGGCTTAATTTTGGGTTTAAGGCTATTAAAAGCCAAGCTTAGGGAGCTTCCCAGGATAAAAAAACCGGCATCCCGTCGTCGAATTTTTTTAAGCATCTTTCCTCGTTAAAAATTAAGCCCGTTATTAGCGGGCTTATGATAGTTGTCAATTATTGATTAGCAAGTTATTGTTGTTGTTCTAAGTCTTTCTTAAAAACAACACCAGAAACCCCGTTAACGGTTACAACAAACATATTTCCGTCCGCATCTTGAGTGCGGGGAATTAATTCTACTCCGTTAACTTTGATTTTTTGACATTCGCCATTACCAGCGCATTTTTTGCAGTTACAAGGCATTTTTCCTCCTAGTTTAAAAATCTAACTTTTACTTCATATTGGTAATTTTTGATGTAATCCATGCTTTGGAAAACTAGGATACATTCATCAACTTGAACCAATTCAATCAATCTTGATTCTTGGTGAAGTTGACGTTTTGTTAAAACGTCAAAATCAATGCCCCAGGTGATTTGACGAAACCAGCCCATCCTAATCCAATGAGGAAAAGCGGGTAATTTAATCCTGATTTTCGCATAATCACAAGGTTCTAGAATAGGAATAGTAAACTCCCATCCCTTGACATTATTAGGCGAACTACCTTGAGCTATAGTTTGCCAATTCCCCTCATTGATCATCAGGATTTATATCCTCGTTTTAAGGGTTTGTAAATACCTAATATGGTTGCTGATTGTCCATCAGCAGTAGTATAGTTACCGCTTTTGACAGCCTCAACAGATGGTAATTTCCAAACGGGAATTAAAAATTTTAAAGAGCGTCGTTTTGCTGTCGCTCCAGTGCCAATACGAATAGAAAGATTAACTCGATTAGCAACCGGACTTTTTAGCAAATTAGCAACAGGAATTATTGGGTATTTGGCTTTCTCTTCCTCTGTGGCCAGAGTAACTCCCGTGATTCCAGGAGATAAAGATCCGTTGTAATGGTTTTCGGGAGCTTGGAAATAATAATCCCTGTTATCTTGGGTCAATTTCCAAATAACAAATTTAGCCATTGTTACTAGGAGACGTAACGCCGTCTTAGCGGTTCGTTGGCTCCTAAAATAGTGGCAGATTCATTGCTGGCGGTTGTATAAGCACCCGATTTAATTGCTTCAGTGTCATCAACTTTACTGGCTGCGACAACAAATTTTAAGCTTCGGCGTTTTGCGGTTGCTCCTGCTCCGATTCGGATAGAAAGATTTACACGATTGGCAACGGGACTTTTTAGCAAATTAGCAACAGGAATTATTGGATATTTTACTTTTTCTTCGTCTGATGCCAAAGCAACTCCTGTTTTAGCGGCGGTTAATTCTCCGTTGTAATGATTCTCAGGGGCCAGAAAAAAGTATTCTTTAGAATCTTCGGTCAGTTTCCAGACAACAAAAGGTTTAGTCATTTTTCCTCAATATATGTACAAATTGATTTGATGTGATTTGAATTGATTAGCCTAAAACCACGCGGCGGGGAATTCGGGCACTGATAACCTTACGGGAATTATGGCTTTTCCCTTTTGCTGCTACTAAGCCAGTAGGAACTTTGGCGACGGGCACGGTTAATTTAGAAACTTTAGATCTGCCGGTTGTCCCCTTGTGGCTAATGGCTATCGTCATCAATAATCCACGCGCTTTCCCTTCGGCGACTGTAATAGTATCGTCACTATCTCCCGGTGTGTAATTTTCGGTTAATTTACTAATCCCAAAAGCAGAACCAACGGTATAACCCGCACGGTCATAAACGTCTCTGAGATCAATTAAGTATTTTTGACTTCCTACAGTAAATGTATGCCCTACTATCGGGTCAGTATTAGCCATAGTCTTAGGTTTGTTTCGTGAATTTGTTCAATAATTCCAGTTTACTGATGAGGTTACACCCCGCAACGCCACCCAAACCCTTAAGGGTTTGGCCTTACCGACGACAAGCGGCTATAAAATTAGTCCCGAACCAGGACATTATTAAAACGATGTGTTCGATCGTGAATGATAAGCCGGTTGGTTAAACCATTAACCAAAGCCGAAGTATATTCATAGCGAACGTATCCTACAGGTCTTTTTCTGGCTTCCTTAACCCTTTCCCCGAAAATTATCTCTGTGTCGGGAACGGTTGGATAATTCTGCATCGGTTCTTCATCTTCATGTGTTTTGAAATGTTTCCACGACGGAGTATCATTGTTACAGTGCAAAACATCTCCTATTAAATCCTTTGCATCTGATTTAGCAAACGAGTACAACTGAAAATCATAGCCATTTTCTTCATCCTTATAAGTATATAAATCTTTTCCTTTATGAAATTTATAGCCGTGATTGGCTCCAAATTTATTATCAATCTTTTCCCCTATAGTTATTAATTTTCCTTTAGTAATAGTTTTTGAAGTTTCATTGACAAGCCTAAAGCTAACCCGCATCCTTAACGGTCTGAAGCCTTTTTCTACATCTTTAGCATCCTCTTTAAAGTGTAGGGTTATTTGAGGTTTGAATTTGATATTAGCTTGAACCTCTTCAACCGGGTAGCCGTAAATAGGTTCAATATAGTCGGAAATGAAGCCCAAATCAAGCCAAAAAAGCAATTGTTTGCTTAAGCAAATTAAAGCATTGTCTGAGTCTTTTATGGTACACGCTACACGCAGACCCCCTCTAGCAGTAGTTATATCGGGAACCCAATCTTCTCCACCTAAATCTGAGTAGGCGCGTCTTACTCTACGGTTATGAATTTGCATTAGAGTAGATTGATGGTGTTCCCAGTCGTCAAAGTTAGGAGGTAAATTCATACTAATTAGGGGAGGGTTGAACTATATCATCATCTGTAGTTGTGGGTTGTTTAGAATCAGTCTTAGCTTTATTCTCGTCGGCTTTTCGCTTGTCTTGTAAATCTTTAATATCTTTTTGTACATCCTTGACTTCAGTTGTTATTTGCTTGGCACTTTCAACAACATTTAAGGCTGAAGAAGTGATTTGCTCTACCGATTCAGCCATTACCTGACCCGTTTGCAGAAATCGCATTATTCCGCCCAAACGCCCAATTTTAAAGACAAACTTTTCGCTAAACCAATCTAAGCTTGATTCGATAAACAAGCCAGATTTTTTACAGGCGTTTCCAATTTTACCGCCCATCTGAGCGATAGTTTCTAATCCTTCGGATATTCCATAAAGCATATTAGTAGCGGCATCTAATATATTGATTCCCGCTTGATAAATTCTATTTGCTAAAGCAAATTGTAAAGATAATTCGGCGTAATTTTCAGCCCCAATTACCGATTTAGCCAGCGATTCAAAAGCGTGTCCAATCGCTCCTGTAATCGTTGTAGCCGCTCCTTCTGGCGGCTTAATTCCTATCAATTGCCCTATGTTATCAATTGCACTGCCTAGGGTGAGGGCAATGTTATTTGATAACATTAAAGCATTATGGATAGTACAAGCTAAATTAGCGGCGGCTAACGCTCTATCAACTAATCGGTGTTCCCACAATTTTTCAAATTTTCCAGTAACAAAATTAGAAAAAGTTTGAAGATACGCCCAAACAGTATTAAGTAAATTTAAAATACTTATTGTATTATTTAATATCGTCGCATTCTGTAATGCTAATCCGCCTATCCCTGCTGTGTTGTATACGCTCGTATCAATCCCGTTTTTCATCTGCTTTAATGGAGCTCCTAAGCAGCCTTCTGGCTTGGAGGCGTTGCAAACTCCCGTTTCAGCCGCTTCGGCTAATTTAGGTAAGGAAGTTTGATTTTTAATAAGTCCAGTAGATATAGCAATTCCTCCTATTACTGGGACTAATCCATCAAGAGTTATTCCTATTTTTTTAACTTCTTCAGTTACTTTCACATCTACTTCATTAACCTGTGTTTGTATATTAGTAACGCTGGCTTCTAATGTGGCTACTTTGTTATTAGTTTGAGTTTGGGTATTACTCAAATTAGTAATAGTCGTGTCTAGTGTGGCTACTTTATTATTAGTTTGAGTTTGGGTATTACTCAAATTAGTAATAGTCGTGTCTAGTGTGGCTACTTTATTATTAGTTTGAGTTTGGGTATTACTCAAATTAGTAATAGTAGCGTCTAATGTGGCTACCTTGTTATTAGTTTGAGTTTGGGTATTACTCAAATTAGTAATAGTCGTGTCTAGTGCGGCTACTTTGTTATTAGTTTGATTTTGGGTATTACTTAAGTTAGTAACAGTAGTTTCTAGTGTGGCTACTTTGTTATTAATTTGAGATTGAACAGCCGTTTGATTATAGGCGAAGGTTGAGAGGTCATTCTTATAATCACTAAGCTTTCTATCAAAAGTTGACTGATTATAAGCGAAGGTTGAGAGGTCATTCTTATAATCACTAAGCTTTCTATCAAAAGTTGACTGATTATAAGCGAAGGTTGAGAGGTCATTCTTATAATCACTAAGCTTTCTATCAAAAGTTGACTGATTATAAGCGAAGGTTGAGAGGTCATTCTTATAATCACTAAGCTTTCTATCAAAAGTTGACTGATTATAAGCAAAGGTTGACAGGTCATTCCTAAAGATTGACAGGTCATTTTTAATCGAATCAATACCCGCTCCGCCGCCACCAGAAATGACCGTCACGTTATTTTGTACAGAATTAATAACGGAACTCTGTTGACCGAGGATAGTTCGATAATTACTGACCTGATTTTCTAAATTACCAATTGTTTGAGCCGTTCTCAGCCGCTCAATATCGGCTCGATGGGAATTTTGGATGGCTCTTTCAATATTTATCAGGTTTTGAGCTTGTAATGCTTCGACAGAAGATTTTAGTTTTTGCAGCCCACTAACATCTAAGCCACTAAGATTTTTTAACCCTTGAAGGGCTTTAGAGGCATCCGCTTCAGCTTGAAGGGCGCGAGAATAAGCCTGATTAGCCGATCTCGCTACCTCTTGAGCATACAGGTAAGCCCCATTCGCTCTAGCGACTCCTTGCACGCCCCAAACCTCAGCATTTTTATATGCCTCAATAGCCTGGAGATAAGCTAAATTGGCTTGCTTCATCGCCTGGTTAGCTTGGTATAAGGCTTTATTAGCTTGTTTGATGCTGAGGTTGGCTTTCTCAATAGCTTCATTCGCCTTCTCGGTAGCACGATTAGCAACTTTTAAGCATTCTTGAGCCAGCAATTCCGCCGCTATAGCTCTTTTTTCGGCATTTTTAGCTTTATCAAGAGCTTCTAAAGCCTTTGATAAGGCTTGTCCAGCTTTATCAAAGGCCTGTCCAGCTAAATCAAATGCCGCTCGTGCCGTCCCTAAAGCCTGAAGCGCAATCCCCCTCACATCAGCAATTTGGCCGGTTGCTTGAGCGAGCGCTGCCCATAGAGCTCCGATTGCTGAAAAGATTCGACTGAAATCTACCCCTTCCATCGGTTGGGTGTAGTTGTTAACAATGTTGACAACCTCTTGATTACTGGGCTTACTCGCAAGCCCACCCATTAATTCAGCGCGTAGGGCCGCTAATTCGGCTTTAGTAGCGAGCGATTCACAACTCATTAAACCTCTGCACCTCCACAGTAAGATTTAACCGAGTATCCGTACTCGTTGTAGCAACACAGACAATCGCCACATTTTAAAGGGCAAGTGCCGGGTGGGCATAGTGGCTCTTGACTGGCTTTAATTTTGGGAGCGGCGCAACTCCCAGAAACACTGGCAACTTGAGAGCAACTAGAGGAAATTTGATTATTTTGTACAGCCCCAAGGCATCTTTTTAAAATGATGGTTTTTCCATTAATTTCCGAGGTTAAAAAAGCATTAGGGTCAAGATTAACCTCTGAATAAACAGGGGTGTACAACCCATTAAATTGACAGGAAGCAGCGACTTTTTCAACAGAAGGGCTATTGCTTCTAGTTTTGCTGTAAACAACGGAATCGTTATTAAAGATTTTAAGATTATATTGAGTTGCTCCCCCTGCTCCAGTAGGGGTTATTGAGAGGATTGAATAATTGATAATGCTGGCCTGAGTAGGGTCTACCCCAATCAAAAAATTGTCGCCAAAATAATCTACAATATACAAGTTATTCCATCCATCTTCGTAACGAATCACTATTGTTACTGGATAATGAAAGTATTCTGATTTGGTTGTAATGATAGTCCTTCTACTATTTTTTAAGCTATAGGTGTAAGAAACGAGAACCTCATCCCCGTCCCCCACGCCACTTACTTGAGAGATTAAATAATCCGTCCCATTAATTTCTTGCCATCCCGCCCCATCATTCCAGTTAAAGTTAATTTTTGGCGGGGAATATACCGGGAGGTCAACGCTGACCTCCCATATCCCCGCGCCGCTACAAAGTGTTATAGCCATATCAACTTCCTACTGTGTCGTCCGGATCGAAATCGTCACTCGGGGCGGCGAAGTAAATGTTAAAGGTAACGGGAACACTGATCTGAGTTTCAGTTCCCCGCGTCACGAAAGTTCTGCCATTTTCAAAGGAAGCCGCGCTTACACCGGCGGTAGGGTCGTTAATTATATCTCCTCCTAAAGTAGATTTATTTCGCTTTAGAAGCGATGCAAAGATAGATGAAGGTTTGGTTCCGCTTAATCCCGCGCTGGTCAAATCTGATAGCTTAATGGTCAATTCTCCATTGGCTATCGTCGCGTTTGTCCCAAAAATCTGTTGAAGTGTTAGTCCCATAATTTTTAATAAATAGTTGAAAATCTCACACAGGAAGTTGTTCAAAATGTGTGAGATAGTCTAGAGGTAATGTACCCTTTATAAATCAAAAGCTTTTATAAAGACAATGTAAAAATCACTTGTCCCCTTAGACACTGTGGACAAGTAATAACCACGATGCTTATATTTTGTCCATAGTGTCAAAATAAATTAAGGCTTTTAGAGGTAACACTTATGGAACGCGAAAGACTTAGACCCTGGATTAGATTAGATAAAGATTTATATAAAATTCTCAAGGTCAAGGCCATGGAAGCCGATACAGATTTAGAAAGTTTTTTAGGAGAGCTTCTTGACTTGGGGTATGGTGCTAGATATGGAGTATAAGTTAATTTGGTTTGGTGGTTTTTTCGCTGGCTTGGCTGTCGGGTTGTTCTTGTATTCTTTGATCTAGCTGGCTACGAGCCGCAAGCCCTTTTAAGCTTTTATTCGCCCGAGCTTGCCAAGGAAGAATAGCGTTTTCTAGCTGGAATCGTGATATATAATCTCTTTTGTCTAAATCAAAGCACGGACGAGGCATTAAAATTCATGACCCACAAATTGAACCATCCCTTTTTACTAGAAAATTAACAGACATTTTCTCAGGGCATTTTTACTATTTGCAGCGAAAAATATAATTGATTACTAGAAATATACTAGAGTCAACAAAACAGAGAAGCCGTTAATCTTTACCGTAAAAGAGATGTAGCATTTTTCAAGCGGGGCTGGCGAGATTCGAACTCACAACCAACGACTTAGAAGGTCGCTGCTCTATCCATTGAGCTACAGCCCCAGAAGACAACATCAGTCTAGTATAACTATTTTTGCATACTATGTAGATCACATTATAGATCTTCGCCAAAATTGTCAGGGTAGAAGCTCGAAAGCCTACCCGACAAGCTAAACCCCGTAACCGAACAAGCCGCCAACAGGTTATTCATTCACCACGAAAACCCCAAAATGGGCTTCTTGCCAGACTTTATCGAGGAAGAATTCAGCGCGATCGCTCAATAGACAAACAAAAACGCCTTCTTCATTTTCTGGATCATTAGTGATCCAAGTTCCCTGTAAGCTGACTTCAACCGTTTCTTCATCACAGACGGATAACTCTAGAATGTCGCCTTGTTCTCTTTGAACTAGCTTTTCTAAATCAGCTAAATAAGGCACATCTATCGGCAGTAAAAAAGAAGCCGCGCTAGGTTCTACATAGATAGGAGTTCCTGAACGTAAGGCAAGCATTACCCGAGTATTCACCCACTCTTCTAGGGATTGTGATAAGCGTTCTAAATGAAAGCCGCTTTCTGTATAAGTTAATTTTAACATGATAGATAATCTCTCCTTGAATCGGATTATCGAATTGAAAAATCGGTTGAAAATCACAATTGCTGTTGTTGCCAAAACTGTTCAGCAAAAGCAATAGTAGGGTGAATGGGAGCTTTAGGGTTACTTTTTAAGATCATCCCGGCTTCTTGGGGTGTGCGATCACCTTTACGAGAGTTACAACTTTCACAAGCAATAACTACATTATCCCAAGTGTGTTTTCCGCCTTTACTTCGGGGAATCACATGATCGAGAGTGAGCTTATGTTTGCTCCCACAGTATTGACACTGCTGTTTATCGCGCCGCAGTACCTCCCGTCGGTTAACTGGGGGAATTTTCCAGAGGCGATCACCACTATTGAGAGTCAGACGAATCTGATGAGGAACTTGTACAACTAAATTTGGAGAACGGACTTCCCAAATAGCCTCCGATAAAAGATCCATTGGTTCAGCTTTGCCGGTTACCAGGAGAATAACAGCGCGTCGAATATTCACGCGGCTGATGGGGAGGTAATTTTTTGAGAAAACCACAACGGAATGATTTAAGGGTTCAGTTACATAGCTCACGACTTACACCATTTAATGAGTATTTTTTAAAGGTGGACTGATAAAAAAACCCGCTTCTGTTTTAGTCAGAGGCGGGAGTGCAGTCAGGTTTGAGATTGTTTTTGTTTTATTTTGGTACAGCTATTTTAAATCTGCACCTCCCGCTTATAGTTATTGATTTTACTGCGATACCTGTAGGGTTATCGTTGCTATTAATTCGATAATCTCGTTCTGAATCGCGTTTAAATAGGTTAATTTTGCCTTCATTGCCCCTTTCTCTCTCTATAGATAAATTTTCCCCCATCTGTGCCTCAACCTGCCATCCACTAGGGAGGCGGTGGGCAAAAATCGGGGATAACAGAGAAGAGTGAAGCATAATTGAATTTTTTGATCTTTGTTAAAGGGGTCTTTTTAATACTACACTTGTAATACTGATATTGTCTACTATTTTTTGGAGAAAAATAATGCGAACCTTAACTCGTACCTCTACTACTGAAATGGAAGTCACTAGCATCCGTCTAGAAAGAATCCTCAAAGATAAGCTGAAAGAGCTTTCTGGCAATCAGGGCTATCAGGCATTGATTCGAGATATCCTTTGGAATTATGTCCATCAAAAATCAGGAGACTATCGACCTAAATTTTGCAGAGCAGATATTCGCGCTACGATTGAGGCAGTAGCCAGGAAAGATGAGAGTTGTGCCCTAACAGGACAGTTAATTCAACAAAATGAGCCAATGTTATTAGGCTTAACGATACATGGAGATTTTGTGCCTTTGAGTGTAGGCAGTCTCGAGGGTTAAGTTTTTTAGTTTGGGAATTGGGAATCACCCGAAGTGTGATAGTTTAGATTCCTGATTCCCGGTTTTTTCGGCGATATAATTTCATCAATCCTCTTTGGGGTGAACTCGAGATCAGTTCATATCCTTGTTGGAGTTGTTGAAAGATAGATTGAGCGGCAGCAAGGTTTTTAAACTTTTCTTTATAGTTCCAAACCAGTACATAATCGATTTGTCCCCCCGTTCGTTGAGGATAAGTCAAAAAATCGACTCGAGGCGGCGTTTGATCAAGATCGGTTTTTTGTTTAAGACTAATATGTTTATAAGGATTGAGTTGGGAACGATACATCAAGGGGAAATAGTCTGTGCTGGCCGGAAAATTGTTCAGAGTAACGAGTGGTTTTTCTATGGCAAGATATCCTGACGCATGCAACAAAGGTTGTATTCTAGCCGAAACTTTTTTGCCTTGATTATCTTCTAGATAGTTGTCGAAAGATAGAGAAAGAACAGTAGAATTAGGTTCAATTAACTGGCTGTTAGATATATATTCTTCTAAATACTTGTTAATCTGGAAATATTTGAGACTATGACTGAGTAAAAACAGCAAAGTAATCAAAATACTTGCCGCTTTTAGGTGGCTTTTCATCGGCTGATTATAATTTTTTGTGCCGAGCCAAAGTATGAGAATAAAAAACGGATAAAAAACCAATCTTTCCTTGATTGATATGCTAGTAAATGTCTCACTCGGGGCGACAAAGTAAATAATTAAATAAACCCCAAAAATCGCTAAAAGTTGTTGGGAAACGTTGATAGGTCTTTTTTCTGCATCAAAATCATCTTTTTTGTTGAGAATAAAATTCAAGCTAATGACTATTAATAAAATTACCCAAGCAGTGGAAAATAAAAATTCTAATTTGTCATAAGAAGTAAGGGAGCCAAAAGTTAATAAATTTGCCACCTGCCAAAGACCTTTCCCCCAAATAATTGAAGCGTGAGCGGCTGTGGATTTTTTCACAAACATCAAACTCAAAACGAGTACCGGAAAAAAGAGGTAAAACAAGATACTTAATCGCTTCAATAAAACTCGGCTCCATAAGGATAAATCAAATAATTTCTCAGACGAGGGTTGATAAAGATCACTAAATATCAGCCAAATTGTAGCAATGAATAGGGCGATAAAAGCCATCACTAGGGAAAACAAGTGAGCAAAATAGAGTAAAACGATTCCTAAAGTAAGTATCAGTATTTTAGGCGGGGTAAATCGGTTTTGATATTTCAACCAATAGCCGAGAACAAAAAAGAAGATAGGTAAACTATAAGAAAAATTATAAAATCCTTTATGCAATGCCCAATTGTAGATTAAAGGAAAGGCTAAAAAAGAGAGAAAAACAGACTTTTTGCTGATGCCAGAGAGGGCATAACGTAGGGAAATCGGGAAAAGAATAACATAACCACTTAAGAGAATTTTTTCAGCTAGTAGGGGCGGAAAAAAATTCATGAGTCCTAACAATATTAAATAAATAAACCAGTTAGGAGATAAGGTTGAGTTAATTAAATAATACTCACGAAATTTACTATTACTTGCTAGATGATATTCGCGGATAATTTTAGCAATTTCAAGATGACGAGGCCCATCCTGTGAGGGAAAATAAGTAAACAGCCAGAGCGGCAGTAAAGAAATAATAATGAGGGCAAGAAACAAAATATTTTCGGGTTTAATACACCATTGTCGGGCTTTTTGACCGAGATGAGAAAAGAATAAGCGGATTTTGTTTAGATGGCTCATTTTAAGTAAAAGGACTTTCAATCAAGTTAACTGTAAAGTTAGGATTATTTACTCAACAAATGAGTTTAGAAGTCTCTCTGTTATTAAGGGGGGAGGGAAGATCAACAGAGCGCTAAACGGTTTTATGATAGATCTTGCTCACTCAACAGCAACAGGGAAAAAACTATGCAGGCGCTTATCTGCGGCTATTACGGCAAAGGAAACGGAGGAGATGAAGCCCTATTAGTCTCCCTCTTGCAAATGTTACCCAAAAAAATCAAGCCCATCGTCCTTTCCAATAACCCTAGCCAAACTCGTCAACGCTACGGAATAGAAACTTGTCCGGCTCGTTCGGCTTTTGCCATCTTGCAAGCTTTCCAACAATCCGATATTTTTATCTGGGGAGGAGGCAGTTTAATGCAGGATGTCACCAGTTTTGCCAGTCCCTTCTATTATGCCGCTTTAATGGGTTTAGCACAGCAACAGGGCTTAAAAACCGTCGCTTGGGCGCAAGGAATTGGCCCCTTAAAACGTCCTACCACTCGCTGGTTAACCGAACAAGTTTTGCGGGGATGTACCGCCGTCAGTGTCAGAGACTCGCAGTCAGCGACATTAGTCTCTCAGTGGGATATTTCGCCGCTTATTGCTCCGGACCCGGTTTGGGCGCTAGAATCAAAACCGGTGCAAGGATTATGGGATTTACCCGCGCCGAGAGTAGCGCTAAATTTACGCAGCCATCCCCAGTTAACCCCGCAACGCTTAGAGGTTCTTACCCAAGCGTTAATTGATTTTCAAAAAGCCACTAATGCCTTTATTTTATTAGTCCCGTTTCAAGCTTCTCAAGATTTAGCCATTGCGCGTTCTATTTCTGCCCGTCTTCCCCAGTCTCATAAGATTATGACTTTAGATGATCCCAGAGAGTTAAAGGGTTTATTTAAAGGGGTGGAGATGACCATAGGAATGCGCTATCACAGTTTAATTATGGCAGGTGCAGAAGAATGTCGTTGTTTTGCCCTTAGTTATGACCCCAAGGTAAGCCGCTTGATGCAAGAGTTAAATATTCCCGGCTGGGAGTTGGCAGAACTGCCTGAAGACCCCAATGTTATTAGTACGGCTTGGTTAGAGTGTTATGCTAATGGGGATGCTTTAAGTTCTGCTCAAATTCATTCGTTAGTTGATCGCGCTTTGATGCACCAAGAGTTATTAAAGTTTGTGAGCGATTTTGAGACGGATTAATATTATAATTCTGGGTAATAGAAGCAACGATTTTTTTATCAAGAAAACAATGACTCATCGACCTATTATACTAGGTATTGTTGGTGATAGTGCTGCTGGCAAAAGCACCTTAACCCAAGGAATTGCTCAAATTCTAGGAAAAGAAAAAGTTACCATCATTTGTACTGATGATTATCACCGTTATGATCGTCAACAAAGGTCAAAACTTGGTATTTCTGCCCTACATCCCGACTGCAATTACCTCGACATTATCGATCAACATTTAAGTTTACTAGGAGCCGGACAAGCCATTCTCAAACCAATCTATAATCACGATACAGGACAGTTTGACCCACCTGAATACATTAAACCCCAACAGTTTATTATTGTGGAAGGGTTGCTCGGTTACTCAACTCAGAAAATGCGGGACAAATACGATGTTAAAGTGTTTTTAGCGCCGCCGGAAGAGTTGCGAACCAGTTGGAAAATTAAGCGCGATACTCGCAAGCGAGGTTATACTGAAGACGAGGTTCTCGAACAACTACGAAAAAGAGAGCCAGACTCAGAAGCTTATATCCGTCCTCAGCGCCAATGGGCCGATGTAGTGGTCACTTTTTATCCGCCTAGTAATGAAACTCAACAAAGTGATGTGGCCTTAAATGTTCGCTTAGTCTTGCGGCCGACTATTCCCCATCCTGATTTTAGTTTGATTTTAAATCCTAGCGGCAATCATCTTGGCCAAGCTATTCGTTTAGAACTCGATCGAGATATGGGTAAACCTGTGGATGTGCTGCAAGTAGATGCTCATACTACTGTAGAACAAGTCAGAGAATTAGAGCGTATTTTCTGCAACGAAGTGCCCTATCTTAAGTCTTATTGTAGTCTAGAAGGCAATGAAGACATCGGTAAACTGGTGGGAACCACAGGCGAAATTCTTCAAAGTTATCCTCTTGCTTTAACTCAACTTCTCACTACTTACCATATGCTTAAAGCCGCCAACGTACAACCTTAAATCTCTCAAAAAAGATTTGATTGATACCGGCTAATTTCCTACAACTTTTGGGCAGTTTTTTCAGTAATATTTGTGACAAATTCCACCGATTCTTCTCGATTCATAATTTCCCCATCTAAGGTAGCGATTAATAGCTGATCCAAAATCTGTTTAAACTGTGGTCCGGGTTTATATCCCATCGCTTTTAAATCATTGCCATCTAAGAAAGTTTGTATTTTAGACCATTTCGTTAAATACTGCCAGATCCGATGACGTTCAAGTCGATCACTTCTTGCCGCTACAATGATTAAGCTTGGCACTTTATACTGACGTAATAATAAAAAAATCTCGCTTATTTTATCACATTTTTTGAGATTTTGTTGCACTGAGTTTTCAATTTTTTCTAAATCTCTTAAACGTTCTATACTATCTTTGGGTAACTGAAGATTAGCCGCTATTTGCTCCCGTTCATCAGGCTTTAAAGCAGCAATTAAAACCTCTAATCTAATTAACCAATGACTAAAATGATTTTCTGAATCGAGACACTTTAACCAGCGAGACACAAAACGAATTTGCCACCATAAATTAGCGTCTAAAACCAAATTACTATGTAAACACCGCAAGGCTCCTAAATTAGATAATAATTGTAAAGCCGGTTTCCAATAAGCCGCTTCTAAAATATAAGTTAATTCCGCTCTTAATCGGGTGGTTAAAGCCGGGGCGGGATGATTTTCTAAACGCAATCGATCATACACGCCGCTACAAATAGCATAACGGATATAATCTTCGGTATGAGGGTCTATTTTAAACCCTAATCTTACCGCAAAGCGCACCGCTCGATAAATGCGCGTCGGGTCTTCAATAAAACTATTGGCATGAAGCACCCGAATTTGCTGCGATCGTAAATCTTCCACCCCACCAAAAAAGTCTAATAATTCTCCTTCCCTCGGAGAAGTTAAACGCACCGCTAAGGCATTAATGGTAAAATCCCGACGATAAAGGTCCTGACGAATAGAACTCGCTTCAACTTGGGGATTAGCCGCCGGATAGGGATAAAATTCGGTTCTAGCGGTGGCAATATCGATCATTAAAGACCCTAATTGAGCATCTTTGTGCCAGATTAACGCCGCCGTTTGAAATTCTCCATGCACCGATAAGCGCACCTGGGGATAGATTTCTTGTAACTGATTAGCTAATTCTACCCCTGCACCCACATCCGCCGCACGATGAAACCCATCCACCACTAAATCAATATCTTGTAAGGTCAGGGTTTCTTCTCCAGGCGCTAAAAGTAAATCTCGCACGGCTCCCCCAACTAAGTATAAATGCCATCCTCTTTGATGGGCTTGTTGGGCGGCAGTTTGTAACAATTTCCAGATAGGAGGATGAAGACGATGGCGGAAGGAGGGTAATAAACAAGATATCAGGGGCGTTTTTTGAGTTAAGCGTTCTTTTTTCTCTAAACGATCTTGATGAATTTGCCGCAAAACATCAGTACGGGTAACAATCCCCATTAATTGCCCATTTTCAACGACCGGCAAGCGTCCTAAATCATAAGTGACCATTAAATCTTCAATTTCTGGTAAAGAGGTATCCGGGGTGATGGTTTTGGGATTGCGGGTCATGTATCCTTTAACTGGGGCATGACTAAAGCCATGATGCAAGGCTAAATCGATATCTCGTCTTGATATAATTCCCACTAACTGATCATTTTCATCCACTACCGATAAACCCGAATGACCATAACGAAATAAAACCCGTTGTGCTTGTTCTATAGTGGTATCAGGGCGAATGGTTCGCACAGGAGAGGACATTAAATCTCTGGCGCTGAGGGGTTGAGGAATAGTCTCTATCAGTTTTTCCACTAATTGGTCTAACATTTGTGCCGGTTCCACACTTCGAAAAGTGACTGAAGCGGCTTGAGAATGTCCACCCCCCCCAAAAGGTGCAAATAAATCATTTAAATTAACTTCATCTATATGACACCTGCCAATCAGGGTTAATCTTTTTTCGCTATGATCATCTTTTTGTCCTTTACTATAAGCATGACCAAACAATAAGGCATCACTTTCACTTAATTCGAGCAAACGTTCTGCCAGATTCGAGAGTCCTGGGATAAAGTTTTCTGTAGTGAGTAAGATCCAGGCGACTTTATACCCTCGCACGTTGGTTGTATTTAAACGATCTAAAGCATCTGAAAAGAGTTGTTGCAGTTGAGGGGTAAAACCCGGTTCAGCATATTCAGCAATAATTTTGACATTGGCACCTTGAGTCATTAACCACGCTAAAGCATAAGCATCACGAGGGGTAGTTTGATCGAAGGTTAAAGAACCGGTGTCGACATGAATCCCCAAGGCCATGACGGTTGCTTCGATGGGGGTCAGTTGTAGTTGCTGTTGTTGTAGTCGTTCTACAATTAGGGTAGTGGTTGCGCCTATCGCTTCTATATATTTTTCAGTTGCCGGAATATCCGACTCGCCATCGAGATGATGGTCATAGATTTCAATGGCATTGAGTTGAGGTAAATCAAACCAATTAGCGGCTTTTCCGAAGCGATCACGCCATTGATTATCGACGACGAAAAGAGAGCGAATTTGTTCGGGGTTGACACTTCGTTGTTCAATTAAGGCTAATTCATCCCGATGTAAGGCTAAAAAATCCTTGACGGTGGGATGCGCTCCCCCAGTTAAAACTATTCTACTGCCAATTTTAAGACGTGATAATCCTACTGCTGCCCCGAGTGCGTCAAAGTCTGCGGTCTGATGACATAAAATTAAGTCGAGCATGATTTAACCGTTTATTGCTGGCCCCTTTCTTTAATATTGTCTCAAAATAGCCGATTAAACACACTCGCCTACAAGACAGATGGGTAAGGAAATCCGCTATTATAAATCCCTAAGAGTATCACTCTCACTCACCCTTATTAGAGGGGTTGGGGGATTAATCTTCTTACTGGGGGGGGTTGTAGGGCGATTAAATGCCGCATTATAGAAATTAACTATAAATATTTTAAGCTAGGGGGTGTCTGTGGTATTTCTCAAAGAAGAACTTGAGTTAAGTGGGATTTCTGCTTGTGTTCCTGAATTTATCACCTGTGATTTATTGAGTCAAGAATTAGATTATGCACTACGTCCTAATGTTCACGAAAGAAAAATTCAACCTTATGGATTTATTTTTTGTAACTCTTATGACTCGCCTATTTATCAACAGCTTACTTCATTGCTCTTTTTTGATTTAGATGAAGCGAGAAAACTGGCTGATGGCTGTCATAGTTTTTTAGTCTTTGCTAGAGGACAATTTAAAGGGTTGTTAATTTTAGAGCAAGCGGCTGATACTGAATTAAAACTCTATCAACTTCACGAAGATTTTCAAGCGGTGATCTGTACCACAGATAGATATGGCGTGACGAAAGTTATCTGTCGAGCCGGAGTTTTTATTCATGAGTATCGTCGCTGGAGAAGAAAACCCTCAGTTAAACTGATCATGAAACAAATTCAGTTGGAAATTCCTGAAGGCGATCCGGAAATTTTACAAAGTATATTAGAATTTTGTTTTCATGATTTAAGTCCTCGCAATATCGGAACGACAATTGTCTGGTGTCTCGCTGACAACATTCCCTCAGAGGTCAAAAATTTATTGCCTAATACCAGTTTAGGTAATGTCAAAAAAGAGGTAGAAGTTAAGATTAATTCTACTCCTGATTTGCCCATTTTACGACACATTTTGACCTTTACAGATGGGGCAATGTTAGTTGACAAACAGGGAACGATTGTTGCTGTTGGCATTCATCTTAAGTATTCAGAAAATAGCCGCCAAATGATCGGAACCTATAAAGGAACACGTCATACTTCAGCGAAACGGTTTTCTTATGATTTTCGCAAAAGTCTAATTTTTGTCGTTTCCGATGATGGTCCGGTGACCATTTTTTACCAGGGAATAAATATAGGAAATTTAGAAGAATGTTCTTGTGAGCGCTAAGGGTCATAATTCTTGAAAATATCATCTCATCTTCTTCTAAATTCTTCTTCGGCGGCTTTGTTGCAACAACCAATCTAAAGAAAAAAGATTAAATCCATTGCCAGCGACCAAGATAAAAAAGACTAAACAGTAAACAAGTTGACTGGTAGCTGTTTCCCAGTTCTGCACTAAAGTAATCCCATACATTAAAATTGCCATCAATCCAAAGCCAGTTAATAAAGCCGCTTGGGTGTAGAGTCCAAACATCACTAACAAACCGACGATTAATTCTACAATAGGCACTAAAAAAGAAGTCCCTTTGACTAAAAAACTCGGTAAAAAAGTATTTTCAAACATTTTCGCCATTCCTTCGGCAAAACCCGGAATATTGCCTAGGCGAGTAAATCCGTGATTAAAAAAATTAATGCCTAAAATTATGCGTAAAAAAGCGTATGCTGTAACTAGATCTCTCCGGCGTAATCCAATGCTGGAGTCAGAAAACAATAAGGATCTATATCGAGATGTTAACATAATTTAATCGAATAAAATGGACTGGATTTATTATATAAGATTTTTATTATTAGAATTCTGTTCATACATTTGCTGATGTTTTTTCTTTAATTCTAGATATTTTGGCTGTAGTTTCGCCTGGCACCATTTCTCTTTAAAAATAGCGGCTGATTGGGCTTTAATCGGATCAACGTCATAGGGTAAAATTTCGCGCTTTTCTGGCTTTTGAGGGGGATTACTGTCAGTTTTTTGAGTTTTATCTTTATATTTGCGCCCACTCTTATGATTAGCGTATCGACGCGCCCGAGTATATCCCATTTGAAGAAATTTCCGAGCCATGTCAGCGCCGACAAAATCATCTTGATTTAAGTAATCTAAAAACATATTATAGATGATTTCACTGGATTGTTTGGCGATTTCGGGCGTTTTAAAGCGCCAATGGGGAAGAATTTCAGATTTATAGGGTTCAACTAATAAGACTCCTTGTTCTCCTCGGCCAATTCGATATAATTCAGGGGATTGACGAAAATCAATTTTATCGAAGTCAAGAGAGTAATCAAACATAAAAAATAGTGAGCGAGGGTTAGCCATCCGTTTTAACGGGTGGCTGTCGAGCGAACGGAGGGGTTTTAACAAGAGCGTATCTATTTACCCCTCTGGGTTTCAATATATCTCTTGACGGTTTCAGTCGATACATTGCCGGCGGTGCTTACAAAATAGCTCGGAGTCCACAGAGTAGGAATTTTTAATAGCTCAGGAAATTCTTTTCTTAAGATATGAGATGAACGTCCTTTGACCTTCTTCATGATAGCACTCGGAGCATGAGTCGGATCTGTGTTAAGGAAAAGATGAACATGATCTGGCATTATTTCTAGTGCTATCAACCTCCAATCATTTTCTTGACATAACCCAAAAATAACATCCTGCAATCTTCTAGCAACATCTCCCACTAGCACCGGCTTCCGCCTCTTGGGACAGAAGACGAAATGATAATTGATAAGGCTTACCGAATGAGGGTTTCGCCTATACTCTTCTTTTTTGTCATAGGTTGCCATTTGTTTCTAAATAATGTATAATAGACTAATTTTAATACACTTTACTATGTACGGATGCCAACAAGTTTTAATTAACTCACCTCCCGATGTGATGGCAGTTTTAGAATATGTTTGCTCGGAAGCCAATAAACTCTATAACTGTGGACTTTATTACGCGAGGCAAATATATTTCAAAACCCATCAATATATCGGCAAATACACGCTAGATAAACAACTCAAATCAAATCTACACTTTAAAGCCTTGCGTTCTTGTGTGGCTCAACAGACGCTTAGAAGCGTCTATGAAGCATTTGTGTCTTATTGGAAACTTCTGTCAATGTGGAAAAGAGGCGAGTTACCCGATAAACCCAGAATTCCTAAATACAGAAAAAAGGGATTTTATCAATTTGTTTACCCGAAGCAATGGCTTAAGTTAATCGGTAACGAGATTAAATTCTCGCTAGGAAAGCAGGTAAAAACATGGTTTAAATTAGATAGTTTTTCTCTCCCAATGCCATCTAATTTACGCTTTGAAAATATCAAAGAAGTTAGAATCATCCCTAGAAATCGATGTTTTTATGCTGAATTTGTTTATCAATTAGAAATCCAAGATCAAGGTTTAAATCAAGACAATGCACTCGGTATAGATCCAGGATTGAATAATTGGTTAACTTGCGTTTCTAATGTAGGCACATCTTTTATTCTTGATGGTAAGCATTTAAAATCAGTTAACCGTTGGTATAACAAGCAGGTATCAACAATTAAAGAAGGAAAGCCTCAAGGATTATGGTCTAATAGATTAGCTAAAATAACCGAGAAGCGCAATAGACAGATGAGGGATGCTGTCAACAAAGCAGCGAGAATAGTGGTTAATCATTGTTTAGATAACCACATTGGTACTATTGTTTTTGGTTGGAATGATGAGGTTAAAAAGGAGATAAATCTAGGTAAGAAAAATAATCAGTCTTTTGTCTCAATTCCCACTGCTAGACTCAAGAATAGAATCGCTCAACTGTGTGAACTATACGGTATTAGGTTTATTGAGACAGAAGAAAGCTATACCAGTAAAGCAAGTTTTTTAGATGGTGACATTATTCCCGTTCACGGTGCAAAACCCGAAGGTTGGAAGTCATCAGGTAAAAGAACAAAAAGAGGATTATTTCGCACTGGTAATAATTGGTATATCAATGCTGACTGTAACGGTGCGGCGAACATTATCCGAAAAGTAGCCACAACGCTCAATTTAGATTTGAGTCCAGTGAATAGGGGCGTTTTGACTCGTCCCCAGAAACTAAAATTCTGGTCAGCTAAGAAGACGCTTCGCAACGGTGTTTTAACCCGTTGCGAAGCATCCGCTTAGAATCCGCGTTGTTTTAACACGCGGAGAAGTCAAATATAACATCTACTATCAATGTCCAACGGGGCAATTTTTGGCCAAACCGCTTTCTAGAGAAACCATAGAGTTACTGTATAATGTAATGAACAAAATCCTATTGCGAACAGCGCTTAAAGCCAAAAATAAGAGCCTAAAAAGATTCTAACTCTTAAGAGTCTGACAGATTTAGGCCAGTAGGAGTAAATTGTCCTTAACGGAGTGACAAAAAGTCTGAGAACAGCACCACTAATGCAGGGGAAACAGATTAATCAGTATAACCATCCTAGAGATTTGTCTTGGCCGTTTTGGCCGGTAGTACCACTTTACCCTTATGGGAAACGACGAACCATCCGTACTGAAGTTGTCAAAGATCAAGTCTGGACTTTTGAGCAAATACAGGGCATTTTATACGTCATTGTGCCGATTCGGATGAGTGTCATTAAACTCTCAGTAGGGGGACTTTTAGTTTATGCACCAGTGGCCCCAACACCAGAATGTATCAGACTGGTGAGAGAGTTAGAAGTTCAACATGGTGAAGTGAAATATATCATTTTGCCGACCATATCAGGGATAGAACATAAGGTTTTTGTCGGCCCGTTTGCGCGATATTTTAAATCCGCACAGGTTTTTGTCTCTCCAAACCAATGGAGTTTTCCGCTTAATTTACCGTTGAGTTGGCTTGGTTTCCCCGGAAAACGCACCCATTTTCTACCGTTTGATAGTAGCCAAACGCCCTTTGCTGATCAGATCGATTATGCTATCTTAAAGACAATTGAGTTGGGGCCTGGACAATTTCAAGAAGTGGCGTTATTTGATAAGCATTCGCAGACTTTATTGGTCACTGATTCGGTGCTTTCTATACCCGAAAATCCCCCGGCAATTGTGCAACTTGATCCTTATGCTTTGCTGTTTCACGCTAGAGATGATGTATTTGATGTGGTAGCTGATACTGAAGCAAATAGACGTAAAGGATGGCACAAAATTTGTTTGTTTGCTCTTTATATTCGCCCAAGCACTCTAGAACCTGTCGGATTAGTAGAATCTTTACGAGAAGCTTTAAGAGCGCCTGATCGCTCAAAACAAGCTTATTTTGGTTTATTTCCTTTTAAATGGAATTATGATTGGCAAGAGTCTTTTGATGCTTTGCGAAGGAACAAAACGCTGTTAGTGGCACCTATTCTACAAACTCTTATTTTTAATCGCGCTCCTCAAGAAACTCTCCAGTGGGCCGAACAGGTGGCCAAATGGAATTTTCAGCGCATTATTCCTTGTCATTTAGACTCTCCGCTTGAAGTTGAAGCGGCTGAGTTTCGAAGGGCTTTTTCGTTTTTAGAAAATCCCTCTAATTCCTCTTTACTCGAGTCAGATTTAACCTTTTTGAAAACGGTTGACAAAAATTTGAGCCAATGGGGTATTGTACCTACTTCAAAAACCTGGTAGAGGTCGCGGTGCGTTACGCTACCCTGTTTCAGCTAAAAATGTGCTTTAAATGTCCGCAGAGATCGCGGTGCGTTACGCTACCCTGTTTCAGCTAAAAATGTGCTTTAAATGTAATGTCGGCAGAGATCGCGGTGCGTTACGCTACGCTAACACACCCTACTTGTTAAATATGACCTTCTCTTTCTTTTTGGAGAGCGATGGCAATTTTTGCTGGTAATTCAGCTAGATGGGTGCTAATCTTCTCATCAGAAAAAGGCGAAACAAAGGTATAACAAGGGTCACACTCTCCATCATCAAATACTTGAATTACCCATTTATCGGGCAAGTTTTTGATTCCTATTTCTACAATTGACCACCAGCTATTGGGAATTTTCCGGGAATTTACTACCCTAAACCAGTCTTGATCCTGGGTGGGTAATTCCCACTCTTCCATTAAAAAGTTTAGCGCCGCTTTTTCAGCATCTAATAAGGAAAACATTTGACAACTTCCGAAAAAACTAGGGTTTCGTATTTTGAGGACTTGGGGCTAATTAACAATTTAAAAGACAAATTTTAAATTTTCTAGTTATTTTTATCATGACCGAATAATCGAATTTAATTCTGTCTATTTAGCTACCTTTTCTCTTGCTCTATATAACCTCTAGCCGCATTTCAAGGTAGATTGCCTATTGACATTTTGTACTGATTCCTTTTTGTCACGAATAAATAATAATTTTCTCATAATGATCATTTACATCCATCTAAAGTGATAAAATATAGCGATTTGTGAGGAAATCCAGAGCCTAAGTATGTTTAAAAAAAAGACTTATTGGTTAAATTCTTTAACAATTTTAACTTTAGCTACCACTAACTGCGTTAATCCCGCTATTGCTAATGAAATCAGTCCGACGACCACCACTGATTATTTTAATGGGGACTCATCCATAGAGATTTTTGTCCCACCCCCAGAAAATCCGACAATTCCCCCGAGAACCCCCATACCGCAACAAAGAGGCGGCGGGGTTTGTTCAGCCCTTTTAGAGCCATCGATCAATGCTATTATCGGCAAATATCCCAACAATTGGGGAATTGAGGTGGAGTCTTTGACTGATGGGACGGTGCTTTATAGCCACAATGCCGATAAGTTTTTTATCCCTGCTTCTAATACTAAAATCTTTACGAGTGCCGCCGCGCTACAGAGGTTGGGCCCTAGTGCGGCTATTGGCAGTAAATCCCTCAAAGATTGGATTACTTTTATGAATCTGGTCAGTAATAATTATTATGCAGAAACTTTAATGCGTCGTGTGGGGGGTCCGGCTGAGGCGAAGGCGGCTTTAAGTGAATTAGGGATCGATCCAAATGGCTATCGTCTGGCGGATGGTTCGGGTTTGTCTCGTAGAAATGTGGCCACTCCCAGGACGATTACTTCTATTCTACGGGCGATGTATTATTCTCCCCAAAAAGATGTTTTTTATGGCTCTTTACCCGTGGCCGGGGTGAGTGGAACTTTGAGAAACCGTATGCGCCAAACGGCGGCTCAAGGGGCTGTTTTTGCTAAGACGGGTACCTTAAGCGGCGTGAGGGCACTATCGGGTTATATGAATCATCCTCAATATGGAATGCTGGTGTTTAGTATTGTGGCGAATTATCCTTTTGAATCAAGAGCTTTAGTTAGTTCGATTGATAAAATTGTTCTGCAATTGAGTATGTTGACTCCTTGTGAATAAATCTAGTTTAAACTGTAAATTTTTTTGAATTATCCCCTTGAGAAATGGGATTAACTTTAAACTAGAAAACAATATCCTGATTCACTGAGCAGACTGATCATGAAACTATCTCAAATCTTGCTTGAACCTCTGTATCATTATTTGAAACGAGTTCGGGCAGTAACAATAGGAACTATTCGACAAAAAGAGGAGTATAGTCTATTAGTACGTCCTCAATATGCCTATGGACTTCTCAAAGCGGCAGATATAGCCAAATATTTTGGAAAACGGAAAACCACTGTTTGTGAATTTGGCGTGGCAACCGGTAACGGTCTTTACAATATGATTGATTTAGCAGAAAAGATCTCGTCTGAGACGGGAGTTGAGTTTCGTATTGTTGGCTTTGACACCGGCGAAGGCCTACCAGAAGTATACGGGTATAAAAATCATCCAGAATTTTGGGCACAAGGTGATTACCCGATGACAAACAAGGAAAAATTAATCGAGAAAATTGAAAATCGTGCTGAATTAATTTTAGGCGACATTAAAAATACAGTAAATTCCTTTATAAATAGTTGCGATCCCACTGCACCAATTGGTTTTATTTCCGTTGATGTTGATATTTATACGTCCGCTAAAGATAGTTTAAATTGTTTATTAGGAAGCCCTGAAATATATAATCCAGCAGTGAGTATATATTTCGACGATATTACTCACTTCTTTGCTAATAAATGGTGTGGAGAATTAGCGGCAATAGAAGAATTTAACAATGAAAATGAGTTCCGAAAAATTGATCAAGATAGAAGCCAGAGACACACAGAAAAAAAATGGTTCGAAAAAATGTACACTTGTCATATTTTGGATCATGATGTCCGCAATAAACCGCAGTCTGACAACCAGATTAGATCAATGTATAGTGGTTTGCCCATAGGCGTATTTAAGTAATCATTTTAATTTATTCGTAACGTAGCCACATAACGAATTTGTTCCGCTTCTTCTAAAATGGCTTCGGGATCGTGTTGTGTTGAACGTTGCACATAATTAAGTTTTATCTCTTCTAATAACTCAGACATCAGGGTTTTGAGTTCAGTTTGATTGAGTTTATCCTGTAATTCTTTTTGTAGAGCCGCTTTAAAATTTTGAGAGAGTTCATCAAACAATTGCCGACCTCTTATGTCAGAATAAGAATTAGTAATCAGTTCGACTGTTCCCCCGGCTAAATAATCTGCTAATTGTTGTATAGCTTCTTTGGGAAAAGCGTCTATTCCGGGAATATTTCTTAACCCCTGATAAAAATCAGATTGAATGACACTTTCTCGTAAACTATGACGCAATAAAGCCTCTAAATCAGGTTTGATTTTAGGCAAAATGTTATAAATAGTCAATTGAAGTAAACGATCAATGATGGCATCAGCTTTATCAACTGAACTGACTTTAATATAAGGTTGGGGTTCTAGTAAAGTGCGGCTAATGTCTCCATTGCTTATAGCGTCTTTAGTTTGATTAATCAAGCGTACCATTAAAAAATTAGAAATACGATCCGATAAATAAGCCGCAGGTTCATAAGTTAACTGTCCTAAGATCCATTCTAGATTAACCAAACGAGACTGATGTAATTTAACAATCAGAGGAATAATTCGCAACCAACGCCAAAAGGGTAAGAAAAAAAAGCCTTCATACCAACGTCTTAGCAGAATTTTCCCAAACCCCTGCTCTGAATGCTGCTTTTTTCGTAAAATGGTTTTTCTTAAAAATTCTAGGGCAAAGAAAATCATAAACCATCGATCAATTTTCCAGAAATTATCCTCTAATTGCCCCTGCTCATTGAGAGCGCGAAAGTAAGTTTTATGTAAAAGAGGTCTAATTTGCTCGTTAAAAAAATCTAGCTCTTTTTCTGTTCCCAGTTGAGCTAAATTTTCTGCACGCCAAAATTTACTAAAAGCTAGATTAGCTGGGGTGCGGAACGAGTTCCGCACTGATGGAGTATCCGTATGCGCTTGTATTTCACGCTTGATTTTTGCTAATATCCCTATTTGATTAGAGATTAAAAAAGAAGGATCATCTAGAATAATCAGACTTTCTTGGCGTAGGTTTTGCAGAAGTTTTTCTGTAGCCGCTTCTTCTAACCCTTGTGTATTGATTTCTGCGGCTAAACGATCAACTTGGTTTAGATAATGATTAATTTGGGCATCAGGAAGAATGCTTTTCACTGGATCATAAACTGATACAACAGCAGGTATATATTTTAGATAAAAATGCCTAAAAAAAATATAAGTCTCATTGAAGACTACTAGAGTAAAATTTACTAAAGCGATAATCGCTACAAACCTAATCCACCAATGACCTGTGGAAGGACTGGCTTTTTTTCCTAATAAGTAGGGCTTTTGTGTCATCCGCTCAAATCAAAGATAATCTACCGGCTTTTAGCTTCTATTTATTCGCTTTTATTTTCTAGCGATTACCCATATTGCATGGACAATACCCGGTATATATCCCAGTAAAGTTAAGAGGATATTGATCCAGAAATCTACGCCAATACCCACTTGAAGAAATACTCCCAGTGGCGGTAAAAAAATTGCACAAATAATACGAATAATATCCATAAAGAATCCTGTTTAAAAAAATAATACACCCGAGTCAAAAAAATTTATGGGTGAATTCCCGTAATTTGTTTTGATGATGTTATGTAGTCGGACATAAATAAAGTCCACTGTGTCAAGAATTGTAAAACGCCTACAACCCTTCTCCATTGCCCATTCCCCATTGCCCATTCCCCAAACTCGCAGTTAACTTTAATTTTGTCCAGGTACTTATTTATTTCATTCTGATAAAATTAATCCCCTATTTCATCTACCAAGTGGGATATTTAATTTAAGTTTCTCGGGGTACCGATTGCATGAAGGCTCTGAAAATTTTTATCTATAGGTGGGCTACCTGTGGCGGCCAAGACAGAAAAATAGGAGTTAGCTGTTATATTTTGATTCTCAACTCGGTCTAGTTTTAGATTTTAACTGAGTAGTCTTAGGTACTGTCTTTGGGTTTTTTAATCATGACTAGCTATTTATTTGATCAATAAAAAACACCTAAGTCTTTAGATAGAGAAACCCGTGCTGTCAACTCATTCTAAAAGTAGAGAATTGTTGATAACTAAAGATAGATGTATTTGTTACTGGTTTATTTTTATGATTGGGAAAGATAAAAAATTAGTTAATTGACAGAGGTCAACTAGATGATAAGTTTTTTATTTGCCGTTTCCGATATTACCACTAATGCGGCTAACGCACCTCATTTTCCTTATTCAGCAACCCTATCTTTAATTGTTGGTTTTATTGCGGCTGCAACTATTGGTTCTATTGCTTGGTATAACTCTAAGCGGCCCACTGGATGGGAAGACAAGGAACGTCCGGATTTTGTTCCTGATGTTGATAAGTCCGACTTTATTGCCGAAACTGATAAGTAAAAATTTAATTGTTTAAGACTAAAAATATTATTAGTAGGAGGATTTTTTCATGAGTACAGAAGCTAAACCAGGCCCGAATTATGATAGACATTTAATTGATGCTGAATCAGCCGCTCGTATGGAAAGAGAAGGGGAAGCCTTTAAACAAATCCCCAAGAAAAACGAAGATATTGATACCACCGGGGGGATGACAGTTGACCGAGAAGGGTTACTCAATAACTTTGCCATCGAACCCGAAATGTATGTTAATGAACCCGGGGACTTGAGACAAGAAGAAGAAGCTGACAAAGTTCAACGCGCTCAAGAACTACAAGAAGTTAATCAAGAAGGTGGCAAACATAGAGGCCAAGGTCTTGTCTAAATTAGGTATTCATTTTATCTGACAAAGTTTCATTCCCTTTCTAACTAGCTGAGTTTTATCTCAAAAGCCTGGCCAATGAGCTAGGCTTTTTTACTGTTTAATTATAAATTAAAAAAAAGTTAAAAATAGCCCGAACGGATGATGGACTCTACGAAAGGGTTATATTAAGCTATAGTTAAGGGTGGGGATCAACTAAAAAAGGTTTAAATTTTATTTAACTATTTTTTTTCTTAATTAAATATCGTAGCTCGGAGTGAGTTTTTGAGTTTCCTTTTCCCGGCTAATAGATTTTTAATTATCCCATAATTTTTTTTTTTCAAAATGTTTTAATGTAGGAGAAATTTCAAATGTACGAAGATTTTAACTATATCACTGATGAAAACTTCTTAACCAATTATTGGAGAAAAGAAAAAATTATGTGCCCTTACTGTCAAGGCAGAGGAAAACTTTCCTTTGATAGCGAAGAAGAGTTGATCAAGTGTCATTTATGTCAAGGCACAGGTTGGGTTACTAATCAACAATATAAAGAGTCCCTCTGTCTTGACGTTTAGTTTAAGGGGAGCAGGCATAAAGATTTTTTAATAAGACCCCGCCCTTAAACTCAGATCTTGCACCAATTTATTTAAAACCTTCTCAAATCGGGGAAAGGTTAAAGGGGAAGGGTTAAAGGCGATTTTATCCTTTACTCATTCCCCATTCCCCAAAAAAGCGTAGATACCGAACTGCTGCAAGATGTGAGTTAAAGAGAGTGGGGTTTAAATTAAACCTGTGCTGCCTTATAAAAAACGCAGCCGCTTTTAAGAACAATTTTATTCTTGATATCGCCTTTGAAGAACTGTTTCCATTTGCTGTCTTACGGCTTCTGCCCAGATAGCAAAATCAAAGTTTTCATCAACTGGATTAATAGAAGGCGATTGGCTCTTTGAGCGTTTTTTTAACTTTTGAAATTTCTCTGGATAAACCATTAGAACCCCTAAGAAAATTTTGTGTATTACTTTTTAAAAGTCGTTTGCACAATAAAAGTTTTTTATTTCTTTTTAAATTCTTTCATATATTGATTTCAATAGTAGCCAAAGCTTAACAAAAATGCGAAAAAAGAAATTAAGCTTAAAACTCCTGTGAGTTAATACTTTCTCTTTTTAACTTTTTGTTAAGCTTTGAGGATACGGCTAGAATTTTTGGCTTAATTTTGGAGATTCTTGCTAGATTTTGGCGACATTATTGAAATTGAGTCAAGACGTGATCGGTAACGTCTCTACTTTAATGGGGATTACTTACCCGGGAAACCCACATACCAAAAATAAGTAACCATTGGGATAATCGTCGCTAAAGCGAGTATAATAATCACCCAAATTGTGGAATTAAAATCATCTGTCTCTTCGGCACTGGTAAAAGTGCTTTCAATACTAGCTTCTTCCACTTGAGGCGGTCCTGGATCGGGTTGACCGGATAAGACGGCAACTAGACGATTACCAGCATCAAGTATGGCCTGATTATATTTGGCTCCATCGCGCAAAGGAATGGCTACAGTTTCAGATACTACGCTTTGAACAATATCATCCCCGAGAAGAGATTTCACCGCTTCCCCTCTACGGATAGCCACATTGTTAGAAAGGGTATCGATAACCAGAACTGTTTGGTGAGCTTTTTCTTCTGGGGTGGGATACCAGCGATCAAATAGCTGATCCGCAAAAGAATCAATAGTCTCATCAAAGTTAAGACGACGAATAATCACCATTCGCACCTCATTAGCGCTTTCTTTGGCCAATTTTTTCAACTGGCCGTTAATTTTGCCTTCATTAGCAAGGCTAATCACATCGGCTTGATCCACTATCCAAGTAGACGAACCACTATTTAAAACGGGTAAATCATAAACGCCTGTGGCGCATGCCGGTGCTATAAATAAGCCAAAAGCTAATAAAAGAGATAACAGAGGGATAATGAAACGTTTTAGCCCAAAATAATTGCTGTTACGACAAGTTGGAATCTGCATCATAACTAAAATTTCCCAGAATATATATTATATATTCCCATGTTTGCCGCCCAATGAGGTAGCTTGATCCCGACAGCAAGTCAGATGAGTACATCTAGAGGGGATGTTTATTTAAAGAGATTGTTTGATCTCGTCAGTTTTAGCCGCCATAATGAAATCATTTTTATGTAGCCCTCTGATAGCATGAGTCCACCAAGTGACGGTTACTTTACCCCATTCTGTCAATAAAGCCGGGTGATGTCCTTGTTTTTCGGCTTCGTCTCCTACTGCATTGGTAAAAGTGACGGCACTTTTAAAATCGGGAAACTTATAGACTTTCTCTAAGCGTTTTTCCCCTTCTATGTCGATCAAATTCCAATCACTGAGTTGGCTTTTATATTCTTGAATTTCTGAGTCAGTAGCCGCAGGGACATTTCCCTCGCAGGGAACGCATTTTTGTTGTTTGAGGTCTGTCATATAAAAATCGTTTAATTTTTAATAAGTTTACCGCGAGTTTGTCGTCGCCAAATAGTGAACCCTAAATTAATCAAGCTTACCAGTTTTTGCAACTGTTCTAATTGAAACCCTAACTGTTGGTAGTATAGTCTCAGGACATAAGTCCCTTGTTGTCCCTTGAGGACAAATTCAGGGGCACTATAAAAAATTCGATTAATACGACGTTCTACATAAGTTAAAGTTCGAGTTACTCTAATTAAAGTCCGCCGCAGCCGCCAGAGCCGCACGGCGATATAAATGTTTAGGACAGTTAGAGCAAGATTACAGGAAATAACAACAATTAACATTTTCCCGGCTTGTGAGTTGGGAGCCATATATTCAATAGTTTAATGGTTTTATCATCTTTTCCCACTGCCTTATCTAAATAGTTGAGTGGATGTGTTAAAATTGAAAGGTTGACTATTCAAGCTAGGGGAATTAGCTCAGTTGGTAGAGTGCTGCGATCGCACCGCAGAGGTCAGGGGTTCGAGTCTCCTATTCTCCATCACCCCAAAACCTTTTATACAATAGGGTTTGAGGAATTTAACAACTCCTACCCATGAGCATTTTAAGCAGATTATCCTCTCTCGGTTGGGTCATTTTTATACTGTTTGGGTAGAAAACGGGTAGAAAGTGGGTAGACGGTTTAGCCTCGATAGTTACTGACTCTCCTCAAGTTAATTATGGATACTACAAGAGCTACTAAAGGGACTGTTTCCGTTGTCGAAGATTTGTAAAGATATGAAAATTTTACGGTTATAATATTAGACAATTGCTTAGATTTTAGCGATAGCAATATGAGGATCAGGGCGTGGAAATTGCAACTTTGACGGCATTTATTAGTCCTTTTCTGCCGTTTCTATTCTTAGTAGTTTAATTAAAACTACTGAGGATCAAGAAATAGCCCAAAAAATTGTAGAGCAATGGAAAAAAGAATAGTCTATAAAACCCCCTATTGGATAAAGTCTGATGCTTTGACAGATTTTATTGATGAGTTGAGAGAAGCGGGATATAAGATAGGAGTTTCTCAATACATTGCCGCTCAAAAGCTTATCTTAGCCTTAATTGCTCAAGGTGAAGCATTGGATAGTCCAGAAAGTCTCAGAAGATTGTTAGGCCCTATTATTGTGGCATATAACCTGTCTTTAGAAGTATGTACCCGTGATAGCTTTCCAGAAGAATGGGCAAGAACACAAAATACTCTGGGGGATGCTTATAGAAATCGCATTCTTGGGGAAAGGGCAGAAAATCTAGAGTTAGCTATTGCGGTTTTTAACCTGTCTTTAGAAGTAAGAACTCGTGATAGCTTTCCTGAAGATTGGGCAAATACACAAAATAATCTGGGGATAGCTTATTGTCAACGCATTCTTGGGGAAAGGGCAGAAAATCTAGAGTTAGCTATTGCGGCTTTTAACCTGTCTTTAGAAGTCTATACCCGTGATAGCTTTCCTGAAGCTTGGGCAGCAACACAAATTGGCCTGGGGAATACTTATAGTGATCGCATTCTTGGGGAAAGGGCAGAAAATCTAGAGTTAGCGATCGCAGCTTTTAACCAGTCTTTAGAAGTATTTACCCCGACTGCTTTTCCCATAGGCTGTTTAATAGCAGGACGAAACTTAGGAGTTCCTGCTAACCTGATTGAAGACTGGGAAACCGCCATTAAAGGCTATAATTTAGCGATCGAAGCGGTAGAAAATACCCGACTCGAAGCCTTAAACCCCCAACGACAACAAGAAATCCTCTCAAATGCAATGGATGTTTATCATGGCATAGTTCAATCCTATCTCAACCTCAATCAAAAAGATCGCGCTTTAGAATACGTTGAACGCAGCAAAACCCGCTATCTAGTCCAATTACTTACCGAACGAGATATCTATCCTAAAGGTAATATCCCCCAAACGATTATTACCGAATTAGATCGCCTCCGTCGTGCCATTATTGGGGAAGAACAACACTTAGCCATCCAAGAACAAACCCGCACTTTAACCACAGATCAACAAAAACAACCCATCTTAAATGACTATACTCACCTCAATCATTTAAAACAAGAATTAAATCAACTCATTGACCGTAAAATAACCCCCATAGATCCGAATTTTAGCTTGACTCAAAAGGTTCAAAATATTCCCTTAAGTGAGATTCAAGCCTTAATTAATCAACAGACTGCCATTTTAGAATGGTATATTGCAGGGGATAGAATTATGGCGTTTATTGTTACTGCTGAAGTTTCGATTCCCCCTAACCCTGCTCCCGGAGGGGATTTGAATGAGAGTGAGGTAAAAGGGATTAAAGTTTGGCAATCTTCAGCAGAAGATAAAGAGAGTTTAATTAATTGGATTAATAGTTATCGCCAGGAATACGAAAACCATAAAACCGAGTGGATTAAAAATCTTAATTCTCGTTTAAATGAACTATCAGAAATTCTCCACATCGATGAACTTTTAGAACTTATTTCTCCCTCTTGTAATCGCCTAATCTTAATTCCCCATTGGTTTTTACATATTATTCCCCTTCATTGTTTACCCCTACAAAATGGAATATTCCTCTATCAACGCTTTTCCAACGGTGTAGGATACGTTCCCAGTTGCCAACTTTTAAAACTTGTAAAATCATCACAGAGGGCAAACTTTGAACCTCAGCAGCAGAAGATTAGTGAGAATTAAAAACAGCGCAAAATTTAAGCAATTACTTGATCAAGTATTTCTGAGTAAACGCGATCACAAAAAATTTCAAGACTTATTAGAAGCGGCGGTTAAACGTCAACCCTATCCCTTTGAAAATCCCTATTATTGGACAGCATTTATAGCAACAGGGATTTAACAGTGGGAAGAATTTTGACAAAACTTATCCATTCCTTCCTCTTGAATATAAATAGCAACTGGAGTCGATAAAAGTCCTGCTACTCCCGGCGGACACATAAAACATCCTGCGATAATATCTGTTAAAGGGGGAATAAGTGCAGGTAAATATTTTTCTCGCAAAGTTTCATACTTCGGTTGACAAATAGAATCACGACATTTATTAAGAACAATAACAAACCAACGGAAATCAGCATTATCTTCTACTCCTTCAATACCGTTACGAGTAGCAATAGATTCAGCCGCATCCGCTAAATCTCCCTCCCATTCTTCAATGACATCAAGCGCGGCTAAAGCGTCAGTATTATCAGCTAATTCAGCACGATATTTGGCAATTTGTTGCGGTGTTAATTGAATTTGATCTTCCATTGTGTCATCTTAAAGCTAAAACCATTTTTCTCATTATCTCACCTTATTAGCTTTTTGCGCCATTATTCTTCTGATTGCGTCTCATCCGTCGCCTTTCCGCGCTTATAATCTAAATTGATGTCAATAATCTCTAAATCCGGAATAGCATTGAGAATTGCATGATAATGGGTTTGTTGTTCTAGTAAAAATGCTTCTCGATTTTTCTGTTCGGTAATATCAGTAAGAGTGCCAATAAAGCCGATAATCTCTCCTGCTTGGTTATAATTGGCGATGGCCTGTACTAGATACCAAGTTATAGAACCGTCTGCTTGTAGGGTGCGGCATTCCCTTTTATACTCTGGGTTTCCTCCTTGGCGGCACTGTTCGATAAAAGTTATCCATGTTAAATATATTTGTTTAGTATCCGCAGGATGTAAGCTTTTTGTCCAACCTTCTTTCTCCATTTCCTCTGGGGAAATTCCGGTGATGGTTAGCATTTTCTGATTAAAATAAATACAGTGCCCTTGTTCGTCTGCATACCATATACCGATAGGGCTATGAGTTAAGAGCAAATAGTGAAAGTTACTTGTGCGATCGTGATTGAATCCTAGATTCAGGTATTGAATTGACTCATGATACTCGGCGTTAAATGTTCCCATCGGTAGCATCCCCTAACTTATTTAGATTGCCTTCTGATATTCTTTTTTGATGCGGTGATCAATTTATAACTCCCAAGACTGACTTATCAAGGCAGAAAAACACTAATAAATCTGACTCTCTGTTTCTTGATCAGCTAATCCGTCAAGTTCTCGCTCACCATAGCGATTTAAACCTGCAAATTTCATCTTTAGTCAAATCTCAGATTATCGAAAATTGGGACAGCCAAGATGAACCAGAGCATTTAAAAACGATCAGAAATTACCTATTGATTAATCCAGAAAGAGCTATTATTCTATTAGAAATAGATCAGAAAATTTTAGATAAAGGCTCGATTTTAGCCGATAATAGTCCTGAAAAAATGTATTTATTACTATCAGGATTAGTGGTTAAACAACAGGGAAAACTTCGAGTTAATAATCTCATCTATGCAGAAGTTTTTAATCTGAGTTGGGTTGAGCAAGAATTAGGGAAAGTAAAACTCGCTATAAATGCCCAAAAATTACCTCAGTCGCCTCAACCGATCCAGAAACAAGCTCAATTACCCTCCATAGCCGCTCCTTTAACGGGACAATCAGAAGAAATATGTGCAGCCTTTCTGGAGAATATAGACAATTTAAGCCTAGATCAACTTGAAGTAATTGCTCAGGCGATCATGCAACAAAAAAACAAAAAAAAACAGTAGAGAAATCTTTAGTCGAATTTATAAGCTTTTGTCGTGCGGCTTTCTGTCAATGCGTAACTCCTAAAGTGGTAGCCTTGGATGCCTTCAGTGCAGATAATAGCGTCGTTTTCTCCTCAGCGAACATTAAGATCACTGCACAAAGCGGCAAGAAATTCTATCGTCACATTAACTCAACTTGATCGCACGCCTTAATTTGATGAATGCTAACGTTCGGGATTGTTTGGTTACTGGTTATGAGTATCTCATTCCCACCTTGGAACTGCCCGATTCAGCCGATCGCCATGTTTTAGCGGCAGCCATTCAATGTAGTGCCCAGATGATCGTCACGTTTAATCTCAAAGATTTTCCGGCTTCAGTTCTGGAAGCTTATGGAATAGAAGCTATTCATCGATTTATTATTATTATTTTAGGGTTGTTTCTTGATTCTGAAATTCTGAACTGGCATTTTTTCAAGGTAGAGATGGCATTGATCTTAATCACTGCTTAAAGGTGATCTTAATTATTGAAAAAAAATCATAAATAAGATAGATTAAATATACAATTTGCTCTTCTATCCCATCTACGATAACTTATCAAAAAATGCTTCAAGGTCTTGATTAGGTTAAATTTTGTAAATTTTAAAACTCTTTTTTTGATTAAAATTATTTTTAAAATTTAAGAAATAGATTATCTAACAGGTTCTAATGGTATTTTTTAAATAAATTATTTTTTTTAACTATTGATTGTTTAAAAGGTTAACTCATCACTTTGAGATACAGGCTCTAGAAAAAATGAACAACCGGAGTAATTCGAGTTGGAGTCAATTATTTACCAATCAGGCTTTTAAATCTTTAATTTTAAAATTTAAAAGAGAAACTCTTTCTGTTCTTCCAAAAGAGATCAAAAAAGACTCCCATTATCAAAAAGCTTTAACTATTTTTTTTGAAAATAACTTTATAGATTGTGAAAATCCGCGAAATATACAAAAACAATTTAGCTTATTTTTAATAAATTATTTAGATGATTTTAAAAAAAATCATAAGCAAAATGAATTAAATTTATTTGAAGGTCAGGGGAATCAAGATCAAGGTTTTCTCAAATTAAATCGACACCAAACCGAGCAAATTTTACAAGAAAAACAAAATCGATTATTAATTTTATCAGCTAGTCCGCAAATCACGGTTGATTGTCCTTTGTCAATTCAAAATAATTTGCCAATAGAAATTAGAAATCATCTTAAACTTATTTTAGAGAAGTATTATCCAATTAGTAATTCTGTATGTCCTGTAGAATATTATGGAGATTATTTTCAAAATCCTATTTCTGAACTAGATATCAAAGGTTTGAACGAAATTTTTTCTTCAATTGCCACTGTGATTATTTATAGTCAAATTACTGACTATCAAGTCAATTTTCATCTAGCTTTTTGGACAATGCAAGAAAAAAGCCTAATTCAAATTTCTCTTCCGACTTGGAATTGGGAAACGACTTTTAAAAAATTAAAACAGAAAGGGCAGCCGGAAGAAGAAGCTCTACGTAATATACGGAAAATCATCGTCAAAGCTTATCAATTTATAGCCGTTTTTTTGGCGGATTTTTATTATTTAAATTTTAATTTATATTATCAATCTAATTTTTCCAAGTTTTTTTCAATTTTTCCGCCATCATGGCTCCATTTTCCGCAAAAATTTTTAGAGAATATTTATCAACGAAATCAAAGTGAAATATATTATCAACAAGGCAGAATTTTATCTCAATTGAAAAAACACACAGATGCCTTAGATTATTTGAATAAAGCATTAGACTTATCCTCCACAAGAGCAGAAATCTGGACAGAAAAAGGAGAAACTCTTTTAAACCTTAAGAATTGGCCAGAAGCTATTGATGTTTTTAAGAAATCTTTAAGTTTAAATTTTAAAAATTTCAAGGCTTTAAAAGGACAGGGTATCGCGTTATTTCATTTACTCTTTTCAGAAGAAGCATTAACCTATTTTGATCAAGCGTTACAACTGAAAACAGATGATTATGAAATTTGGACTTATAGAGGCCATACTCTCTATAATCTTGATCGTGTGGATCAAGCATTAGAATCTTATGAAAAAGCCCTTTCTATTAATCCTAACTATTTAGAAGCCATAAAATATCGCTCTAGTGCCCTTCATAATTTAGGAAGAGAAGACAAAACTTTTACCCCTATTCGAGAATCTTCACAAGTTTCTCGGCATAAAGACAACAAGAGTGGCAACCTAGCCAGTGATTCTCCTCGAAATTGGCTGGATTTAGCTCAAGCAAAAGTCAAGCAAGAAAAATGGGAAGAAGCCCTTCATTGCTTTGATGAAGCTCTTAAACTAAATCCTCATGACTATCAGGCTTTAAAAGGGAAAGGTTTATGTTTATTTAATTTAAGAAGATGCTTAAATGCCTTCAATTGTTTTGATCAAGCTTTAAAGATTAAAGCAACTAATTATCGCCTTTGGATTTATCGAGGGAAAGCTTTATACTTTTTAGAGCGTTTTGCTGAATCCATTTATTCTTATAATCGAGCGTTATTTATCAATCCTCAATCAAAAACCGCTTTTCATGAACGTCAAAAAATCCTTAAAAGTTTAGAATTAATGAAATTAAAATCGGATTGTAATATTGACTATACCAATTTGCGAGATTTACTAGCCAAACAACAGTGGAAACAAGCCGATATAGAAACTTCAAAACTTATATTACAAATAGCTCAACAAGGTAAAAAAATTATTGTTAAATTAAATTTTAAAGATATAGAGCAATTTCCTATAACGGATCTCTATACTTTAGATAAACTCTGGCAAATTTATAGCGGACAACATTTTGGTTTAACTGTCCAAAAAGCGATTTATAAAAATTTCGAGGATAATAAGGAAGAAATGTATGATGAAAAACGATGGCTCATTTTTGCTCGTAAGGTAGGATGGTTAGATGGTTCTCAATGGCTGCCTTATGAAGCCTTAACTTTTTCTACCAAAGCACCATTAGGGCATTTTCCTAGAATGTTTCAGCTTTTTCAACCCAAAATGCTCGTTTTTTTCCTACTTAAATTAGAAAAAACGAATAGGGAATAGAAAAACTTTGAGCTTTTTTATATTTCTTAAAAAACCTTCTTTTTGACAAAAACACTCTTTTTAAAAATATTAATAATAGATAAACCTGCCACGTTTAAAACGGGACAGGTCAAACAAAATTCTATCAAACCAATTTAATTATATCATATCCATTTTAATTCAAATCCCCCTATTTTTAACTAATTTATGCTTTAAATTTACAAAAAAATAGAATGATAATTTTTCTGGCTTACCTCGTCTAATCTTCAAGCACAGACAGCAACAATTCTTTATTTTTTTCTTGAATAACTCATAACTAGGGCTATTTTCATGAGTTAAATAGTTTCTCTAGCCAGTTTTTGATTAGCAAAATAAACAATAAATTGTTGATATTTTTGGTAAAGTGATTCGCCAGGGTAATTTTTATTAAATGTAGCAGGAATGTCATATTCATTGGGAGAATACTCTTGATGAATTCGCTTGAGTTCTTGATGAGTATTATTCCATTCAATTAACAATTCTATTAATTTTGTAAACAAAAGATAAGTTTCTTGATGTTTGTCCCTCAAGACTAGATACTGTAGCATAATGACATAACTTTCAATTTGATTTTTTTCAGGGGGAAGTTCTAAAATTTTTCCTAAAGGAGCAATCGAGTCATAATGCTTTTGTACTATTAAAGTTATAGCGTTAATATCTTGAACATTTTGAGGGACAAGATAACTAAGAAGCTCTGAGAGCAATTTAACACTAGAAAACTCAGCAAAAAAGTATTTTTTGAACAAATAAAATAGTTTTAACCCGATAGCATTTTGCTCAGCTAAAATTTCCAGTATTTTTACATAAGATTCTAACGCCGTTTTGCCTTCTTCGGTTTTGAGATCAAAACGAATTTGGTTTAATTTATCTTGGACAATTACCAGAAAATCATGAGGTTCAGTTTGTTTTGACAGCAGAGAATAAACTTCTTGATAAAACTCTTGTTGAGCTTTACTACGATAACGTAATTCTGTTTCTTCAAGCGTTAAAAATTTATCTTTAGCTTCCAGCGCGGCTCTTAATAAAATCAGACTGTGATTTAACCCTTTATAATTTCCGCATTCAGAGATAAATTGCCATTTGATTTGACAAAACAACTGAAACTCAGGGTCAAGAAATTTACAACTATCTATTGATTGGGTAACAGAGGCAATAAAGATTAAAATTTGATAAATTTCTTGATAATGGCTGACCACTTCAAAAGGAATAGCAAGTTTTTCGATTTTAGGTTTTTTTAGCGATTGAAAAAGGTTATCGTCACCCCATAGCGGTTTATTCCACCAATTAGTATTTATGTTTATTGATTTGTTGACCATAAGAAAACGCGCTCCTAATTGAAAATACGATTAGTTGAGAAATCCGATTAGAAAACATATCGCCTAGATAAAAGAGAAGTTATTGGCACTTAAATTTCCCGTTAAAGTCACATTAGCCATGACCATTGCACCGCCATTTGACCAGTTACCATCATTGTCATAAAGCAATGTGTTGTTACTGGTGTTATAAGCCAACCGAGAATTACCTGATGATACTGAAGCAATTTTTTCTGAAGTGTCAATCATGATGTAGCTATTAGCTTGTGCATTTAAAGCCTCTCCGGTTGTTAAAGGAGTATTAGGAGCGGCAACAGCATCATAGTTAGCAGATTTTATCGCAAATACATCATTATCTGAGGCAGAAAAATCTGTTATGACATCTACTCCTTGATGGCTAAAGACAAAGTGATCACTGCCGCTTCCCCCGGTTAAGGTATCATTTCCTCCTTTTCCCTCGATAGTATCAGCAGCATTAGCGCCGCTTAAAGTATCATTGCCATTAGACCCATTGATGGTGTATTGATCGGTATCATTCAGAGGAGAACTATTATTAAAAATTTGAGTTCCTGCCGCTTTAACAAGAGTTCCACCAGCCGTTTCAAGAACATGGGTTTTGAAAATTGGAGATAAAACGAAAGTATCGGTTGCTGTAGGAAGGGAGTCATATTGAGCAGTAAAACCACCGCCATAAGCACTTAATTTAGATAATCCTATTCCATTACGTATCCTCCAAACCGAGTCATTAGCGGTGTATCGCCCCATTGCCGTTAAAAGTGTACCTGTGGCTGTAGTGGGAAGAGAAACTGCCACTTTGGGTATTGTTTGAAGATATTCAGCAAGAGTGGTGGAATGGGTTGGGGCATTAATTGATATTCCGCTAGATAAAGTTGATGCTGTTAGTGTAATAACCATTGTTTTTCCGGGTAATAATTTTGTTGATTGAGGTTAAAAAAAATCAGGTTTGAGCCAAGCTGATAAGTCTCGTCTAATTAAATCTTGACACTGTAAAATATCTTCTCGATACAAGTCTAATAAGAATTTTCGACTGGTTAAAGACATTTCAGGGAGCATTATATTGTGAGCCTGATGTTTTTGAAAAACGGAAAAATCCCTGAAAGAGTTGAGAATTTTCGTTAGACAATTTAATGAGTTGAAAAATCTGGGTGAAAAGTTGGGTGCAGGAATTTCAGATTGAGTAAATTCTCTAGAAATTTTGGGCAATAATTTCGGATCAACCTGCAAAAAATGGCAAATATCTTTGAGGATATTAAGTGGCTCAATAAGAAAATCTTCATAGAGATAAACTTTAATTTGTTCGGGAGAAAAAAGTTGATAATAACGTTTCAATTGTTGACCATAAAATCCTAATTGAATATAATGAGTAAACCAAGGGGAATGTTTTTGAATTCGTTGAGATTCCGCTTGTAAAGCCGCCAAAAAGTCTTGATGGGGTTCTCGCCGCTCCAAAAATAAATGTAAAAAATTAATATAAGCCCGTAGGACGGGATGACGCAAAATAACGATTAATCGAACTTGGGGACAATACTCATAAATTTTTGGCGCGACGTTGGGATTATAAAGATAAACAGGACAAGCGGTTCCAATAGCCATATCTTTTGTGATTTTTTTGGGTAAGTCAAGGGGATTGGCAATCGTCAATTGATTAATCTTTTTATTTCTTGATAACTTAAATTCTTTGGCGGGCAAAGTCGCCCTGTTGATTTTTTCAGAAGTCATATAAATTTGCGGATGTTGTTGTAAATAACTCTGTAAAGCCATCGTTCCGGCTTGAGCAGTGCCTAGAATAAAAAAGTTAGGAAAAATCATTTTTTTGTCCTCTAAAAATCCAACAGAATTAAACTCTTAATGAAAAAAAAATTATTGGCGAGGTTTTGACTTTTAACTTGTCCTCTTGAGGAGTTCTGTCTTTGTCTTATCTCCTAGACTTAGTGTTTTATCGCATTGGGTGTCCTCCCGAACAAAACACCTCATTATTGCTCTGGCTAGTGGCAGCATCATCAGCAGTGGTGCTAGTTGATTCACAAATAATATTTGTAAAGGTTCCATCATTTTTTTGACTGATGGCAGAAGCATAATTGAGGATATCGTTTTGATAAACAGGACTGGCACTAGCTCGCTGACCGCTATAGGTCGATTCAATATTCGTATCACTGAAAATATAGTATTGTGCGCTGTAAGTTCCATTGCCATTATCCGAACCTATAGAAATCGAAAGATTGTTCAAGGAAGTGAAGGTGCTATGTTCAAATTTATAAAACTGTTGTGCGCGGTTAATAAGTCCAAGGGTACTTAGAGCTTCGGCTTGTCTCGCTTTTTCAACTTGTTTAAGGCTCATTTGATAGCTAATAATCATTAAAACATTCAATAACAAAAAAGCCATGAGCAGTTCTAAGAGAGTAAACCCTTGTTCTAACTTTTTTCTCTGTTTTGGTGGTTTATTCATAACTCTTGTTGATGAAAATTTCCGTGAGTTGAGCTTGAGCAACCAGCAAAATTTTATGGAGGTTTAGGGCTTTATTGATGTTTAATGAATGGAATTTTATCAGTTCCCTGATGGCTATCAAAAATTTTTTCGCCTATATTGATCAGGCGGGTGAAAGCCAAAAAACTTGCAAAACAAATTAGTCCGGGAACTAAGTTAGGCTCAGTGGGTTGAGGGATAATCAGGGTTTGAACGGGATGATTTTCTCTTGGCTTATTTTTGTTCAATATTGAGAAATCGATTAATAAATTATTCAAACAAATTTCACCGCTCGAATATAAACTAGGTTGAGGGCATTGAACTGCTGTTAGGTCATTATTGACTTTCGACCATTGATTATATCCTAAACCCATTTCCCATAAATCACTATTAGGGACTTGCTCCCACAAGGTTAAAGCATTTGTCGGTTGCTCCCCGATGGCAAAACTTGTTAGAAAACTCAAAATTGCTATTTTTAAAAAAATATTTCTCATGACATTTATCATCCTTAAATACGTTGGTTCTTTTTGGTTGAGTATGCTGAAATTGCTTGAGTTTTTCTTACAGAATCTCAACCTTAAACATTCTTTTTGTCAAGGGTTAAATCAGATAATTATCTGCTCTTTTTTCATAGCTCTCTAATCTTAGCCTTGCCAGCTATGACCTTATGAGAAATAATAAGAAACTCTAGAGTATGTTTTTTGCGTTGCTCTTTAATACCCAACCTAGGGTCAACATTTTAAAGTATGTTGATGATTTATACACCCTTTCTTAACTAAACATTAACATTTTTATTTAAATGTTTAGTTTGAATATAAAATTGGTTATTTACTTACTTTCAGGATAGCTCAGGATAGCTTATTTAACTTCTGGCGGTTGAGCATGAGATGGACTTTCATTCTCTTACTACTAAGATAAGTTTAATCCAAATTTTTGCCAAGTGTAGATACACCCATCTTTTTTTATATAAGCTAACTGATTTTTCATCTGATCTTGACCTTGATATATAACTCTATATAGTGCTATTTAAAAGCTTTTTAGCAGACTCATCATTTAAAAAATAAGATTTAGATGCAAATTTAAGGAAAAACTAAAATTTAAAGGGTTTGATCATTAAATTGTCTTTTTTATCACGATGTTAATTAACTTTTTTATCCAACTGTATTTTTTTGTTATATATTTTATTGTTATATGAGTAATATTAATGATCTTTGCGCTTTAATAATTTCATACAATTATGGTTTATATTTACAGTAATCAAAGCAAAGGCTTGCCCTGACGAACGATCACGAGAGTTTTAAAGGTTAAATACTTGCTTTAGCTAGATTTTACTTAATTTTTTTTTAAGATTTATGGCCTATCTAAGTGAATCAGCAACGTGATCCCTTATGATAGTTGTAGGCTCACAGACACTTTTTTTTCTAACTCCCTAGACATAAATAAAGCACACTATGTGTTTTGAAATGTAATAGAGCCAAAGCCTTTCAAGCTTTCAAGAGTGGCTATTGTCTCTTGTATGAGTACCTAACCTCACAGTTAACTTGACTTCGAACCAAACACTAAGCTAAAGTACCTAATTTTTATGAAATTTAACGGCAATGGAGAATTTTTTCTGGATTATAAAGTTTTTATGTCAAATGTGTTGAAATTCTAAGTATTTTACACACAGAGGAGAGTTTATCGATGTCTTCCTACTTATTTGAGGTAAAATTATGAATAAATCTTATTTTCCTTGCGATTTAACCGTTCATTCATCTATAGATCCTCCCGTAATCTTGCTGGCAGAAGATGACTTCATGAATCAACTAACGATTTGCGACTACTTGGAAGTTTTTGGCTATTCTTTAATCGTAGCTAATAATGGGATAGAAGCAGTTGAAAAAGCGCAACAAGTGCAACCCAAATTAATCTTAATGGATATTTCTATGCCAAAAATGGACGGATTACAAGCTATTGCCGCCATCCGTCAAATTCCTGAGTTGGTTAACACCCCCATTATTGCTTTAACAGCTTTTGCCATGAAGGGCGATCAGGAAAAATGTTTAACAGCAGGAGCTAACTATTATGTCACCAAGCCGATTAAATTTAAAGATTTAGTTGCTTTAATGCAAAATTGTTTAGCTTAAACTTGGTACTAGAATAAATTTATTTAATCATTTCAGAGAATTCACAGCCCGCCTTGGGTAGGAAAAATCCAAGCTCCCTAACCTCTGCAACTTGTCAAATTTAATGAGCATTTTTGTAAATTTTTACTAAATATTTTTTATTTTGATTTGACTGAGAATATACAATTACTCTAAAAGAGATTGAATAAGCGCAACTAATTCTTTCAACTTCAAAGGTTTACTTAAATATTCATTGGCTCCGGCTTCAAGACATCGTTCCCGATCACCAGTCAAGGCTAAAGCTGTTACTGCAATAATGGGTATATCCTTCAAATCCGGAAGCTGTCGAATTTGTTGAATAGCTTCTAACCCATTAATGCCCGGCAGGCAAATATCCATTAAAATTAAATCAGGCTGTTGAGATTGGGCTAGTGAAATAGCTTCTTTTCCATTTTTGGCTAAAATAAGCTTATATTTTTTGGCTTTCAGGTAATTAGAAATGGTGGTAATGTTCGTTTCGTTATCTTCTGCTAAGAGGATTAAGGGAGCATTTTTTAAGTTGACAGAATTCGCTTCTACTTCAGGGGTTAATGGCGTTTGAAAATCAAAAAAATTGTCAGTTGAGCAACTTTCCATGAGCGGTAAATCAACGCTAAAGCAACTGCCCACCCCTAACTCGCTGGTAACACTCACTTCTCCCCCATGTAAATCCACAAGACGTTTGACTAATGCTAATCCTAAACCCGTTCCCGTATATTGACGATTTAAAGCACTATCAATTTGCATAAAGGGTTGAAATAATTTCGGGATGTTTTCGGCGGCTATGCCAATTCCTGTATCTTTGACGGCAAATCTTACTGTATTTTCCCCTATTTGGACAACTTCTAAGCCAACTTTTCCGCCTTCTGGGGTAAATTTGACCGCATTATTGAGTAGATTGATGATCACTTGACGGATACGACGTTCATCTAGGGTTAACATTAAAATATTAGAAGAAATATTAAAATCTAACTGAATGCGTTTTTTCACTGCCTGTTGTTTCACAAAAGCAAGACTTGATTGACAGAGGGGAATAATTTCTGTTGAAGTACAATGAAGTTCTAATTGACCCGATTCAATTTTCGACACATCCAAAATATCGTTAATTAGTTCGAGTAAGTGATTGCCAGCCTGTTCAATAATCTTAAGAGATTTGCGTTGTCGTTCATTAATTTGACCAAAAATTTCATCTTGTAGCCCTTCTGTCATGCCTAGAATCGCATTCAGGGGAGTCCGCAATTCATGGCTCATATTGGCGAGGAATTCATCTTTAAGCCGGGTTGCGCGGTCAAGCTCTGCATTTTTTTGCTGTTTATCTTCGATTTCTACCTGCAATTGCTCAAATAAACTGGCTTGCTGAATGGCGATCGCTAATTGATTGGCAATTTGTTGTAAGAGTTGCGCTTCGGAATTTTGCCAAACTCGTTTTTCTCGACAAGCATGGACAACTAAAATACCCCATAGTTTATGACTGTTTGTTGAGGCCACCCAACGATGATTTTCTTTTTCTTTTAAGTCTAGAAGAATCGGCGCAACAATTTTAGATTGAATTTGCCCTTCACGGGAATATTCATGTAAGCACTCAGTATAGATATCGTTCATAACATCGGGGACAATACGAGGTTGCCCCTGCCAATATAGATTGAGGATATCTTGTGACCAAGTTTCATCATCCCAGTGACAATATTTGAGTGGGAGAAATTCAGTAGAAACGGACTCTTCAATAATTCGGCTTCCCCCATCAGAATACAGACGAAAAATAATCACCCGATCACAGTCAAATAAGGCTCTCACATCTTGGGTAATGGTGTTTAAAATCTCCTCGATATTGAGAGATTGACGAACCTGTTGAACAATAGCAGCAATGGCTTGTTGTTGGCGGAGTTTTTGCCGTATTTGTTCATATAAACTGGCTTGCTGAATAGCAATCGTTAATTGATGGGTAATTTGTTGGAGTAACTTAATTTCTGCTTCTTTCCAGTGACGAGTATCATAACATTGATGTACACAAAGTAAACCCCACAACTGTTCTTCACACAATAACGGCAGCACTAAATGGGCTTTAATCTGAAACTGAGATAAGATCTCACGGTGACAGTCCATCAGTTCACTATTATTAATATCATCAACGGCCAAAAATTTGCCCTGAGCATAGAGAGATGAAAATTTTTCCCCAAAACAGTGATCGTGAACGTGAATCGCTATTGCAGAAGGTAATCCCGCCACCATTGCCTCAGCGATAAATTCTCCATCATCGTAATGAGATTCAGGATCAAAGCGGAAAATTCCCACCCGATCTACCTGAAGTAATAGAAGGATTTCTTGACAAGCGGTGTCAAAAATGGTCTGAAGGTCAAGAGATTGACGAATTCGCTGATTAATTTCTCGCAAGAGTTTTTCTTGTTGTGCTTGAAGATAAAGGGTTTGTTCGGCTTGTTTTCGTTCGGTAATATCTTGCGCTACGCCAATCACTTGTTTAACTCTTCCTTGTGAATCTCGGCTAAAAACAGCATCTCGACCTGAAAACCATCGCCACTGACCTTTAATATCTTGAAATCTGTATTCAACGCCTAAAATTTCGTGATCCTGGGCTTGCTTAAGCTGTTCGAGATATCGATTGAATCGGCTTAAATCTTGCGGGTGTATTAAACGAGATATTATAAGATTTCCCATCTCTTGTATTTCTGTGGGACTGTAGCCCAAAATCCGGGAAACCTCTTGATTGATATAGATATTTCGTTGTTCTTGAAGATCGTAGAGATATAAAATACTAGGAGATTGATCGGTAATCTGTTGTATAAATCGCTGACTTTCTTGTAACTGTTGGGTTCTTTCCTCGACTTGCGCTTCTAAGGTAGCCTTAAGTTGCTGTAGGGCTTCATCGCTACGCTTTCGTTCCAGTTCCGCAGAAGCTCGTCCGGCAAAAATTTGTAAAATTTGTTGGATCATTTCGGCGGTTTCTCTATCCATCGGTTTTACATCTAAAACGCAAAGGATGCCGATGGGATGACTATTTTTATCCGTTAACACTATGCCCAAATAACTCTCGGCTTGCATTTGGGCTAAATGGGTATTTTGGGGAAATTGCTCTTGAATACTATGAGAACAATAAAAAAATCCGTCTTTAATAACATATTCACAAGGAGTTTGACAAATTGCCACATCAATATTTTTCTGTAATTGTTCATCTCCCCAAAAGGCGAAAGTGTGCAGCCGCTCATCAATTAATTCTGCAATAATCACATAGGAGACTTCTAAGGCTTCGGCAATATGGCGCACTAAAGCCGAGAAAAACTCTTGAGTCAGAGTATTAGATGTCCCTGCCAGCAGTTTTTTGAGTATAGTTTCTTGTTTATAATACTCTGTAATATCTTGAACGGTTCCTAATGAGTGAATCGGTTTGCCTTCGGCATCATAGGCAGTTTCGCATCGTTCTACTACAACTTTAATCCGTCCATCAGGCATCGGCACACGATGAACCACTTCGTGAGGAATTCGCTTTTCTAGGTGCTGAGTATAGGAGGCGACAACTTTCGAGCGATCATCGGGATGAACTAATTCTAAAAAGCCATCAAAAGAAGGGCTAAATGGCTGAGGTTCTCTGCCAAAAATGTGAAAAACTTCTTCTGACCAATAGCCAATATTGTTTTGAACATCGAGTTCCCAGTTGCCTAATTTTGCCAAGCGTAGGGCTTCTTTTAAGCGGTATTCTGTTTTCTTTTGCTCAGTAATATCAGTAATTGTGCCTAAATAACCAATAATCTGCTGATTAATGTCTCTTAGTGCGACGGATTGACCATAAACATATCTTATCTCTCCATTAGGTCGTTTAAAACGATATTCCAGTTGAAAAAGGCGATTTTCCTCAACGCTTCGATACCATTGAGCGCTCACCTCATCATCATCATCCGGATGGAGGACTTGTTCCCATCCCTTTCCTTTCGCTTCTTCTGAAGTTAATCCGGCGATCTCACACCAACGAGGATTCACATAAACACAGTAACCCTGAGTATCGGTGCGAAAAATGCCAATGGGAGCGATTTCTGCTAAAGAAGTATAATTAAGTTCACTTTCTTGGAGTTTTCTTTGTTCTTGTTTTGGTGAACTAATATGATTAATTTCGTCTAAAATCGCGGCTTGAAAAGAGTTTTCTAATTGAAGAGTTGTTTTTTTCTCAGCTATTTTTTGATCCTTCATTATATATGATTGGATAACTGCCGATAGGCTGTCTGAAGTGAGTAACCCGACAAGGTGATTCTCTGAGTCAATAATCGGTAGATGATCAATTGAATGAGTTTGAAACAAGTTGATTGCCGACTCTAAACCAGTAAACTCAGATTCTCGCAGCATGACAACAGGAGAACTCATCACCTGACTGATGGTCAAGAAATCGAGAGTTTGCGACTGTGCTAGTGCAACTAAAATATCTCCTTTGGTGACAATTCCTACAATTTGCCCATTTTCTACCACGACAGCACAATTTGATTTAACCGGTTGTGAGCGTTGATTGATCAAAGAGGTGATCGCTTCTAAAACTTTAGTATCTGGTGAAAGCACTAAAGGATTTCGCACAATCGCCGGCGTGAGTTGTGGGAAGGGAATAATCATGTTTAAGGTTAGGGTAAACTCAGTAGAAGACTGTTTGCCTTAATTTTAATTGAGCGGCATAGAAAAACTACGTTAAATTCATAAAATTCAATTCTCCAGTGGCTAAACGTTCAAACTCAGAAGCCGGCAGAGGGCGGCTAAATAAAAATCCTTGGATTTCATCGCAGTTATATGTTTTTAAAAAAGATAACTCAGGTTTAGTTTCTACACCTTCAGCAACAACAACTAAATTTAAATGGTGAGCTAAAGAAATAAGAGCTTTTGTAATTTCTGCATTTTTGACATTTTGATCAATATTTTTAACAAAACAACGATCAATTTTTAAAATATCAAAAGGAAACTGCTGTAAATAACTTAATGAAGAATACCCCGTTCCAAAATCATCAATAGCGATTTTCACTCCCAAGGTTTTTAGCCCTCGTAATTTTAAAACAGAAATTGACGGATTTTCGAGTAACATACTTTCTGTTAATTCTAATTCTAATAACTGACCATTAAAATTAATTTCTTCTAAAATATTACTTAACCACAGTGCTAGATTTTTTTGATTAAATTGACGAGCAGAAATATTGACAGCTATTTTAATCGGATTTAAACCTTTTTTTTGCCAATCTTTTGCCTGTTTACAAGCTGTTCTTAACACCCATTCTCCCAGAGGTTCTATTAATCCTATTTCCTCGGCAATAGGCACAAAAATTCCGGGTGATACCATTCCCCTTTTTGGATTGTTCCAACGACATAATGCTTCCGCTCCAACAATTTTACCCGTTTCACAACTCACTTTAGGTTGATAGTAAACTTCAAATTCATTTCGTTCTAAAGCATGACGGAGATCCGTTTCTAAGTCTAAATAATCTGAAACAACATTTTTTTCAATTAAGCGGCTATAAAATTCGTAAGAGTTGCCACCCATTTGTTTTACTCGTTTCATTATTGCTTTGGATTTTTGGATTAATTCCTGCAATTTTTGACTATCACGAGGATAAATGACTATTCCTAAACTTAGGGTAATAAAAACTTCCTGACTCTCAATCATAAAAGGATGAGAAAAAGTATTAATAATATGCTCGGCTATTTGGGAGGCAAAATGTTTATCTACAACCGGATTAAGAATAATGACAAATTCATCTTCACTTAGACGAGCAATTATTCCTTGTTTATGGACACAGCTTACTAAACGTTGAGCGACCAATTTTAATAAAATATCACTAATTTCATAACCAAAACTTTCATGAATTCGTTCAAAGCGATCTAAACCAATAGATAGGATAGGAATAAAAGATTGATTTTTATTGTCGGGAGTTTGAGTATCTTTAGCGGTTTGAGAACTTTTTTGCTTTGAAATGAATTCTTGAAAAAATTTTCTTAATAAAAGTTGATTAGGTAAATTGGTCAAAGGATCATGATGTAGGAGAAACTCTAGTTTATTTTGAATTTCCTGAATTTTGTTTATATATTGCAATTCAATTGAAGCTCGTTTTTTAAGACGAGTAGTAACAGCTTTTAAAAGTCCTTCTTCGCTAAAAGGTTTAGTGAGGTAATCATCGGCTCCTAAATCCATTCCTTCTCTAATATTAACTGGCGTTCCTTTAGCAGTCAGAAATATAAAAGGAATAGATTCTGTTGTGGAATGGCACTGTAGGGCTTGTAGTACACCATAACCATCGAGTTGAGGCATCATAATATCGCAGATAATTAAGTCTGGGTAAGTAGAAAGAGCAATTTCTAAACCCTGTTGCCCATTGGTAGCTTCAATAACATCAAAACCCACTAGAGATAATATATCATTAATAATATCTCGAATAATTTCATCGTCTTCAATGACTAAAATTGTGGTCACGGCAGTTTCTTCAATTAAATAATTGTATTTAATATTTATACTGCCCTTAAACTTAATTAAATTAACCATAACTTTGTAAATTTTTGTATCGTGGTAAAGTCACTGTAAAAGTTGTACCTTCCCCTTCCTCGCTAATAAACTCTACTTTTCCCTTGTGCAAGGTTACATAAGTTTGTACAATCTTGAGTCCGAGTCCGGTTCCCGGTATAGTATGAACATTATTAGCTCGGTAAAAGGGTTCAAAAAGAAGAGATTGGTCTTCTAGAGGAATACCAATTCCTTGATCGCTAATTTGAAAAATGATTTGCTGTTCTTGACAGTCCAAAGATAATTGAATTAAACTATCAACCGCCGAATATTTAGTCGCGTTAGAAAGTAAATTAATTAAAATATGTCGCAAACACTTTTCATCAAGATAGCAGATATTACAGTCTTTTTCAGGAACGAATCCTTTGAGCAATAATTCAATATGATGATTTTTAGCAAAGCCAAATTGAATTTCTTCAATTAAATTTTGACAAAATTCTACAAAGTCTAAAGGAGTAGGGTTAAATTCTAGTTTACCGGATTCTGCTCGGCTAATCGATAATACATCATCCACTAATTCATTAAGTCTCCGTCCAGCAAGAAGAATATTACGTAAATGCTTTTCTTTTTTTTCAGCTTTTAGTTGTTCTCCATGTCGTTCAACAAACTCGGCACTGCCTAAAATAGCCGTTAAAGGAGTACGGAATTCATGAGAAATAAGATCAATAAACTGAATTTTCAGCTTATGAAGTTCTTTCTCTTGGGCTAAAGCGATTTCTAACTGTTGTTCAAAATTTTTCCGTTCAGTAATATCTGTGGCTACCCCTAATAGATATTTCACTTTTCCATCTATAGAGATTAAAGGAGTTTTGCTGGTTTGAAAATAGCGAACTTCACCGGAAGGCAAGGTTATAGTTTGTTCCGGAATCAACAATGTTTCTAAAGATTTGAAAACTTGCTGATCTTCTTGCAAGAATTTTTTTTGGTCAGCTAAATCAGGAACAAATTCTATATGTTGCTGTCCTTCTATTTGGTCAATGCTTTTGTTATAAAACTTGGCTAAAAAATTGTTAGCTAAAATTACGCGGCTGTCAGCATCTTTAACAAAAATCATCGAAGGTACATTATCAATAACATTACGTAAAAAAGCTTTATTTTCTTCTAAAGCAAGTTCTGCCTGTTCGCGCTCAAAAATTTCGAGTCTTAATTGTTGGTTAGCTTGATGTAAGTGATAAGTCCTTTCCTCAATTTTTAATTCTAACTCTTCATTCATCTTTTGTAATTTTAACTCAGTTTCTTGACGTTCAGTAATATCGAAAAAAGTAACAACAATTTGAGTCAAATTTCCCTCAATATCCAATTCAGGAAAAGCATTGACTAAACCCCAAATTAAGGTTTTACTATTTTTACGAATAACTCCTACAACATAGTTCGTTAAAGATTTTTTTGTAGCGATAACCTGATTGACTGGATAATCTTTTAAAGACATCAAGCTTCCATCTTCTTTTAAAAAATGCCAAACCGGATCAAGCGCAGTTTTTTCTAGGAGACATTCTCGCTCGATTCCTAACAATTCTACTGCTTTAGAATTACAGAGTAAAATTTGACTATCTGAACCATGAACAATCACACCTGCATGTAAATTATTGATCAAATTTCGATAACGCTGTTCACTTTCATATATTAATTGATCTGCTTGTTTTCGTTCGGTAATATCTTCAGCAATTCCCACAATTCGATAGACTTCTCCTAAATTATTAAAAACCGGAAAACTCCTGACTCGAATCCAACGAATTTCTTGGTTGGGTTTAACTATACGATACTCTAGTTGAGTCGGTTGATTTGCTTGTTCTTGTTTGACTTTATTGATCACTTTTTCTCGGTCTTCCGGATAAATGGAATTCATCCATATTAAAGAGTCTTCATAGACTTTCTCTTGTTTAATGCCCCAAATTTTTTCAAAAGCTGGACTAATGTAAATCAATTGGTATGAATGAGAATCATGAATAAAAAAAACATCTCGAATATTTTCAGCTAGTTGACGGAATTGTTCTTCTCTATCCTGTAAAATTTCTTCAGCTTTTTTTCGATGAGTAATTTCTCGACAAGTATAAAGAATAGTTCCTTGAGCAATACTAACTTGTTGAATGTTAATCAATAAAACTCGTCGTTCACCAAATTTATTAATAATAACTTTTTCAAGATTAATAATTTTCTCAAACTGGGTTAATTCTTGTTGAGTATCAAAAATATCTCCCAATAAATTTTTAATATTTTTCATGAACTTAATCTCTTGATAATCATAGCCAAAAATTTGTTCAGTATTGGGGCAGATAAAAGTGAAAAAACCTTGATCATCAGTAATGAATACAGAATCAGAAATATTAGTCAGAATAAGACGATGTAGGTTTTCTGAATCTTGTAAAATTTTTGCGGTTTTTTGTTGTTGTAATTCTAATTCTGTACGAACGGCAAATATTTTCAAAATTTCTGTGGTCAATTCGGGTTTATTTAAAGGCTGTTTGCTCATAATCCCCAAAATTCCTAAAGGCTGATTTTCTGAATTAAATAAAGTGATTCCTGCATAGCTTTCTATTTGGAGATTTTGGACTAATTTATGATTAGGGAATTTTATTAAAACTTGATTTTCATAAACAGAAAATCCGTTTTTTAAAACTTCTTCACAAGGACCGTTTTTTAAATCAAATATTATATTTGCTGTCAAGGCTTCTTCAGGATAGATAGCAACTGGTTTAAGGAAATGTGAGTTAGATGTCAATTCAACTACAAAAGCATAGTCTACCTCTTCCGCTTTAGCAAGATATTCAACCAAAGAACAAAAAAAATCTTTTCCACTTTTCCTTGAAAAACTTAGAGCTATCATCCTTAAGACTTCTTCTATATGGCGACGCTGTTGAATTTCTTGCTGTAGCTCAGAATTCACTTTTTGGAGTTGAGCGGTTCGTTGTTCAACTAATTTTTCTAAATTTAGATTTACCTGATTAAGATATTGCTCAATTGCTTGAATTTTAACGACTTGATTATGTAAGGATACGTTGGTGATAGCGAGTTCTTCAGCTTGTTGTTTTAAATATTTTTTATGTTGGAAAATTTCAATAAGACTAGAAATTTTATACCGTAAAATTTGTATATCAACTGGCTTTGAAAGATAATCAATAGCTCCTAAATTATAACCTTTATATTTACTAATATCATTAAAATCAGTGCCGGTTAAAAAGATAATAGGGGTTTCTTGATGTTCGGGTAAAGCTTTGATTTTCTCCGCCACTTGAAATCCATTCATTCCCGGCATATTTACATCTAAAATAATGGCAGCAAGCTCTTGTTTATGGAAACGTAAATAGTTTAATACTTCCTGCCCCGAGTTGGCTATAATTACATTGTGTTTTAAATCTTTAATAAGTTTTTCTATTAAGATTAAATGAGTGGGCTGATCATCGACTAATAAAATATTTGCTTTTGTTGGGTTTTCCATCTTACATTTCCCCTTTTTTTATTTTAATTATAAATTAACTATGCTTGAATTGCATATATTGTTTTTCAGAGCTTTAAAGTTAAGCTAAAAATTCGCAATAGTTTAAATAAATTTACATATATCAATTAACCAAAAACGTTACAAAAATTCATGTTTTACAAGGTTAGTGATTCCCATTTGTGAATTTAACTTTTTGTTGTTGGTTATTAACTTTAAACCGCATTATTCAGGAATAAAAAAAAATATTCAACAGAGTTGACTAATCCCCGTTTAAATCTTTAGAGAAGAAGATTATTTTGAGCAATGAAATGAACGCTCCTAAGTGCGATGTATTACGCGAGTTTTCTTTGGTTGGTATAGATATCGTTAAGAAGTTTAACTGGAGATTTGCTTGAACGGGTTTCAGTTTGTTTATTGATATATTCTTCGGGTCTGAGGTCATAATTTTTATCTATAATCTGTTTACTTGGGATTAATACCCCTAATACACTAATACTCTCTTTTGTGATGATTGTGTCTGGATAAGTTGCGATCGCTATTCCTTTAACTGCTGTAGAATATAAACGATAACTAAGGTCAGGATTATTGCTTTTGGGTTTAAATAAGTCTTGACTTTGAACGATATTCGGTTGATTTCTATCTAAAGGAATATAGATAGATAGTTTTTGGTTTTCAGTTGAGATTGTATCAACTAGGAGGAAGGGAGGGTTACTCTCATTTGCTTGAGGATAGAAGGTAACAGAATTAATCTCTGTGGTTTCTAGTCCTTGGATAACGAACCCTAATAATTGATTTCCGTTTCCTTTAAGGAATATTACAAACAGTATCTTGTCTAATCTTTTTCATAGTTGGACTTGCACCTGAAGCCTTACTTTGTATGTAATTACGAACTTCTTTTGATTGCAACCAATAAAGTAAAAATTTGCTGTCAGCTTTCATTGGATTAACTTTAAAACGCATCATTGTATCTGGATAAATACAAGGATAAGGAATACCTGAATAAATCGAAGCATGACCAACTAACTCAAGGGTATTACTTCTAGATATTAAAAAATCTCCTGCTTCTAACCAATAATGTGCCTTTGAATTAGTGGGTAAGCTGGTTCGTTTTATTTCATCGGGATTATACTGAAATCGTAAGACTGCACCAAGTTTTAACACAGGAGTACCATCAGGATTATTATCACATTCTGGCGACCATCCATTTCTAGGTTTAGCTTGAATAACATTAAGCAATGTTTGTCGTTTAGAATCTAGTTTTTTAAAAACTTCATCTAACGAATTAGGTAATAACTGTTCTGTATCCTGCCGCATTTGTTCAAGCAGTAAACGATTATGTTTAATTTGCCCTAATAAAGATTCAATTCTTGCTACTATTCGCTGTAACTTCTCATTATTACTAATAATTCTATCCAACAATACCGAAGGTTCAGCTAACTTTTCCCGTTCCGCCGTATTGGGATTTTTCGCTGATAAATCAAACCCCCGCTTAATTAAATCTTCCGTCTTTTCAAACCAACTAAACTCCGTTACCTCGGGTTTCTTTCCCTTCCCCTGTTGATACGCTTTCATTTGTTGCCAAATTTCCCGAACTTGACCAAAATGACTATCATCAATAGGATTCCCTTTACTAAACTTTTTCAACTCCTCCGGTAACACAACCTCTTGATATAAAACCTCATCCCCTTGCTTTCCCCTTTCAAAAAACAACAACGCCGCTTTCACATCCGAATAAGCCGCAAATGTTCCCGGTGGTAAACTCACCACCATCACCAAATTAAAATCATTTAATAACCACTCTTTCACCGTCCCAAAAGCGCCGCTTCTAAATAACGTTCCCTCTGGTACAACCATCCCACATCTAGCATTATCGTCCGCTTTCAACTTTTTAATAATATGTTCTAAAAATAATAACTCCGTTGCATTTGCCGACACCGGAAAATTCTTTTGAATTTGTTTATTTTCCTTACCGCCAAAAGGAGGATTAGTCAAGATAATGTCATACTTGTTAGCAACATTTCTAATATCTTCCTCTAAAGTATTCTTACGCCGAATATCAGGAACTAACACCCCATGTAATACCATATTCATCATTCCTAATAAAGCTGGAAGCGTTTTTTCTCTTGTCCGAAAAAGGTATAACGCTGTAAAATTTCTCGGTCTTTTGGCGTTTTTTCCCATTGCTTCATATACTCATAAGCCGCCACTAAAAAGCCGCAAGTCCCACAAGCCGGCTGATAAACCATTTCCCCAATTTTCGGATCTATCACCTCTACCATAAAGCGAATAACAGGACGCGGCGTATAAAATTCTCCTGCCATTTTATTCTCACTTCCTAAACGTTGTAATAAATGTTCATAGGTATGAGAAACCGTATAAATATCATCCGAATTTGAAAAATCAATCTTATCGACAATCTCCAATACATCCTTAAGATTATAAACAGAATCACACAAAATAACCGTTCTTCCTGCAAAAATTCCCGCTATCACTTCCCTTTCTGGTGAACCCGATAAAGAGGCTAAATAGGGAATTAATTTCTCTTTAACAAACCCCATTAACGTCTCTGCATCCCATTTCGGCGTATCTCGTTGATCGCTGTTCTTTTTCTTGTTACCTAACCCATTCGTTACCCAATTTGACCACCGATATTCCCCCTCAATAATATAGTTATATTTCTCATTCCTCAACTCAGCTTCTAGAGCAAAAGTATCCTCTTGTTCGTCCAAAAACTTAAGAAACAATAACCAGGCTAAATGTTCAATATATTCCATGATGCCGCCGCAATTATTATCACGGCGCAAAATATCGCAAGCTCTCCAAATGTCGTTTGTTAACTGTTCCCTACTCATCACTATTTAAATAATAGCTTGCCTATTTTACCATAAAATTATCCTTCGTAATGATATTTACAAGCAATGGAGACCCCGCCCTTCAAGGGCGAGGTTTAAATTGGCTCATCCGTAACTAAATAAACTAAGCGATGTTCGTCATTAATTCGTCTTGACCAATATCCTGATAATTCATATTTAAGCGGCTCAGGTTTTCCTAATCCCGAAAAAGGAGAACGATTAATATCTTTAATTAAATTAATAATCTTTTGATAAATTTTTTTGTCTAACGAAACCCATTCGTTAAAGTCCTCAAAAGCAGACGCTTCAAAGACTATTTTTCGTTTCATTCTAAATCCTCCCAAGGAACTTCTACTAATTCCAGACCCGGGTTAACATTTTCGATAGCACTTAATAGCTTTTTTTGATTGACATTTGATTGTAAAAGATAACCTGTTTCATCAACTGAATAAACTCTAATTTCTATTTCTTTATCGCCATAATTTGCTTTAATAACTTCAAAAAAATATTAATCTAATTCACTTGCTTTTATTCGATAGATTGCTTCCATAGTAGTTTCTCCATTTGAATGATTTAATAAAACTCAATCTCAAAAAAGCATTATTTATACATCAATTTTATTATATAATTTCCTAATCACTTTACCCCAAATTTATCTTAAATACGATCCAATTTTCAGCGACAGTTAATGTATGAACAGTTTGAACGATGGTGCAACGACAACTATTTGTTAAACAGCGACATCAATGTGTGAACAACGACATTTAATTTAATTTGTGAATGTACAAAGTAAAAAGAAATCGGGATGACAGGATTTGAACCTGCGGCCCCTTCGTCCCGAACGAAGTGCGCTACCAAGCTGCGCTACATCCCGTTATTAACAATAGTCTTTTACTACTATAACCCATGACGGAGCAATCAGGTTAAGATATATAGACAATGACCACAATAGGAGTAAGCTAGGTGTGACTGTCAAACCTGAATGGCTGAGGGTAAAAGCGCCGCAATGGCAACGAGTCGGAAGTGTCAAAGAAATTCTCCGAGATTTAGCCTTAAATACTGTGTGTGAAGAGGCTTCCTGTCCCAACATCGGCGAATGCTTCAACGCCGGCACCGCTACATTTTTAATTATGGGTCCTGCTTGTACCCGTGCCTGCCCCTATTGTGATATCGATTTTGAGAAAAAACCATTACCTCTTGATGCTACTGAACCCCTACGGTTAGCCGAAGCCGTACAACGCCTCAAACTCAATCATGTAGTGATTACATCAGTTAACCGAGATGACTTACCCGATGGCGGCGCTAACCAATTTGTCCGTTGTATCGAAGAAGTCCGCCGCATTTCTCCTTTGACTACTATAGAAGTATTAATCCCCGACTTATGCGGCAACTGGGAGGCCTTGGCTGTAATTCTACAAGCAAAACCCGAAGTTCTCAATCACAACACTGAAACCATACCCCGATTATACCGTCGCGTTCGTCCCCAAGGTAACTATCAGCGCTCTCTCGAACTCCTCCAACGTACCCGAGAAATAGCACCCCAAGTTTACACCAAATCTGGGATTATGGTAGGACTCGGAGAAACCGATGCCGAAGTGCGAGAAGTAATGCAAGATTTACGAAAAGTCGATTGTGATATCCTGACCATTGGGCAATATCTGCAACCTTCTCAAAAACATTTAGGCGTTCAAGACTTTGTTACTCCCCAACAATTTGATGCTTGGCGAGAATATGGAGAGTCCATCGGCTTTTTACAAGTGGTTTCCTCTCCCTTAACCCGCAGTTCCTACCACGCCGAACAAGTGAGAAAACTAATGGAAAAGTATCCCCGTTAAGTCATTAGTCATTAGTAGGGGAGGTTCATCTGCCGACAAATATTAAAAAAGGTGGGCCATATCGCTTAGCATTAAGCCGCTCATTTGTCAATACTTGCGCTATCTTGCCCACCCTATAAGTTATTTAGAATATTTGATCACCATCTCTAAACGGGATAAGGCACTGGTTGCCGACTCACGCACATAAGCATCAGCAGATTCATCATTAGCGACACTCGTTAACACTTCCACAATTCGCTCATCAGGGATAGACCCTAAAGCATTTACCAGTGCTATAGCCAAAGCTTCATTATCCGTCGTTTTCAACCCCTCAATCAAAATATCTAACGCCGGTCCGCCTATTTCCCCCAAAGCCATAGCAGAAGCAATATGCACCACCGGATTAGGGTCATTAAGAGCCGCTTTTAACCCAAGCATTCCCGCTTCTGGAAAAGGGTCTTCAGGATGATTATAAGCCACCTGAGCCAAAGCTTTTGCACAACTTGAACGAATAATAGCGTTATCGCTATGGAGTAATAACTCCACTAAAGGAGGAACCGAGTCCGTACCAATAAAACCTAATGCTTTCACTGCCGAACGTCGATAACTCACATCTTCTGAATCTAA
>NC_014501.1:1500000-1622500 GCF_000147335.1 Gloeothece verrucosa PCC 7822 | reverse complement strand
GTAAGCTGAACATTGGGAATCGTTTTCAAGGCTTCCATGATCATTGATACCAGTTGTTCGCGAGTCAGAGGAACATCAGGACGGAAAGTATTATCTTCCTTAAATCCAGAAATAAAGCCTAAAGCGATCGCCTGTTGTATTTCTGAACGATAAATGTCTTGATTGATATCGCCAAAACTGTTTGTACTGCTTGTACTGCCTGTACTGGTTGGGGGATTTTGAGGATTAGTCGCTACTCCAGTGGATGAAGCCCCATTGGCGATCGCCGCGCTCTTTCCACTAAAGTAAAAGTGACCTAACATTTTCCCGTTATAAGTTCTTTTAGTAAATTCCCAACCCGGTTCTAGTTGGAATTTTAAAAAGCCTGAAGCCATCCCTTTTGTTCTAGCGACTACAATCTCTTGAGAAGAGTTGCTTCGGTTAGTCCCTACTAAAACTAACTCTCCATTACGTTCAACGATTCTCAAAAGATAATCTAAACCATAATCTTGACCGTCAAGACGAATTGAATAACCATTACTATCAGTGGAGCGATTACAAATACCCGTAAAATCATAATTGAGCAATAAAGGGTCAACTACTACAGGGTTTGAACCGCTTTCACTCCAACATTGACGTTTACCAGGAATTTGTTGAATCACCAATAAATCATATTTATTTCCGCCATAAGGTCGGGCAATTGCTACCACTTCATTTTGATTAATTTCTGTTTCTTCAAACTGACCCGCCGCTTTTACGGAACCAATAGCAATTACACTGATAAATGCTATGGTCGCTAGAGCAGTTATTCGTTTTAATGGTGTCATTTTCATCTTCTTTTTCTCCCTTGATCTGCTCACCAAGATTTTATAGACTAAGCTTTTATTTTTAAAGTTCCGCTAGGGATAATCCGTTAGGGGTAATAAGGCTTTAAAACCTGGCCATTACCCTCTATTAGAATTAATTATAAACACTCATTAGAACAGAGAGCAGTAGCTTCATTGTTTAAAAAAGCTATGTTTTCCCATGAAGGGATTTTTAAAAAATTGAGTGACCTAACATTCAATAGCCAAAAAAATTTTGGCTTTGTGCTTTTTATTTTACTGAAAGAGAGTCCCTACGGTATAGGAAAGCGGGTTTATTTATGCGGCGTGAGAAGGCAGAAGAAAGAGGTGATCTCGGTAGTTTTTTAACTTGGCTGACTCTTACTGACAAGCTAAAGACACAGATGCTAGTCATTTAATAAAAGTTCCTCACTCACTAGCCGGACAGGTAAACAAGGACTCAAAATGATTAAAATTAAACAGAAAATACTTCTGTGTAACATTTATGCCCAAGGTTTCCCTTGCTGAACTCATTGCCGGTACTAAAGCCGGTAAAGTTGTCAGCTTTCCCACTGATACCGTACCCGCTTTAGCGGCTTTACCTTCATACTCAGGATTAATCTTTGTGGCTAAACAACGTCCGCAAGATAAACCCCTAATTCTCATGGGAGCCTCTCTAGAGGATCTTTGGCCTTATGTGAGCGGCACGGCCAAAGAATTAGACATCTGGCAAGAATTAGGGCAAAAATATCTTCCCGGTGCATTAACCTTAGTTTTACCGGCTTCAGAAAAAATTCCTGTGGCGATGAATCCTACAGATCCTACAACCATTGGTATTCGAGTCCCCAAACACCAGGTTGCTCAAATGATTTTGTCCAAAACTGGCCCATTAGCAACAACCAGTGCTAATCTATCAGGAGAACCCGCTCTTTTGTCCATGAATAAAATAGCACAAGTGTTTCCCGAGGTTTTGACTCTTGATGAAGAATCTCCTCCAGGTAGTGGTTCTCCTTCTACAGTCATAAAGTGGACAAATCTGGGATGGGAAATATTGCGCCAAGGACCAATAATACCAAGTAACCTTTAATTTCTAATCTCTAAAATGAATGAGGTTGATCGGCTCACAAAAGACTTACAGCAAGCCCAAGTGGCTTATCAAATGGCGGCACAACTTAGCCAATTCAAAACCGGCTTTTTAGCCCGCATTTCCCATGAATTGAGGTCTCCTATTAGTACCATAATGGGATTACATCAATTAATTTTACATAATCTCTGTGAGAGTCCTGAAGAAGAAAGAGAATCTATTGAGCAAGCCTATCAAGCCATCCAGAAATTGTTAAAAATGATTGATGAAATTCTGATGGTTTCTAAACTTGAATATGGCAGAATCTCTTTAAATATTATTTCTTTTTCCTTGGAAATGGTTTTTGCAGATCTTTATCAATTTACTCACTTACAAGCCGCCAATCGCAATCTTAAACTAGAAATTATTCTTCCCCAACCGGCTCTTTATATTAGGGCTGACTTGGAAAAATTTCGCCAAATTTTGATTACTCTCGTTGATACGGGAATTAACTTAACTAAAGAAGGCACAATTCAAATTTTAGCTCAAGTCAATCCCGAATCGGATCGAGTGATAATTTACCTCAATATTCCTTGTTCTGTTGAGCTTTGGCAAGAAGATGGTCAATTTCCTGGCATTGGTTCTGAACCTTCCCTTGAGACGGTTAAAAATTTTAGCAAGACGCTAGAAATGTCGCCAACTTTAAAATTTTTATTGGCACAAACCCTCATAGAAATGATGCAGGGACAATTAGAAATTTTGCCGATGTCCCCAGAAAATCAAAGCCAACGTTTCACACAAATACAGTGCTTAATTCCTCTAGCTTCGCCTGAGTCTGTTGCTCAAGAATGGGCAACGGTTTAGGAGCCTCAGAATTATAGAGAATCATAGTAGTTGACTGGTTCTCTTCAAATCCAATGCGTTGATAAAAATTTTGTTGGTAGGTGGTCATCAAATAAACTCTTTCTACTCGGTTCAGCAGAGGATGACTTAAGACAGTCTCCACTAATTTACGGCCTAAACCAAATCCTTGATAGTCGGGGTCAATGACCACATCCCAAATGGTAGCTCGATAAATTCCGTCTGAAGTTGCCCTAGCACAGCCTATCATTCGATTTCCGTCCCAGACACTGACAACCGGATTGCTGTTAGCAATTGCTATTTCTAAATCTTCAATTTGGCGGTCTCGTGCCCAAAATGAAGTAATATTGTAGAGATTTTGCAGTTGAATCAGATCAATTTTTGATTTGTCGAGACAAAATTGAATGTGACGGCAATCCATGAGCGAGTCCTATGGCTTGGTGTAAAGAAAATTTGAGTGCTGTTGTTGAATGCCAATCAATAATGCCAAACAACACTAACCCTTTTGTGTCTTTTTGTGATGGTTATTCGGTTAGGGGTTTGACTTGGCCTTAATGAAACTTTTTAGTTCCATAAGTAAAATTGTAACGAGTTTGACGGAAAAATCAAGCTTTTTTCAGTAAATTGTAAGGATTTGCTGACAAAAAATCGGATGAGCATAAGGTGGGAACGATTAGCCCACCTCATCACTTAAGCTAAGGCTAAAGCTTTTTTCTTAGGCTCTAAAGGAGCCGTTAACGCTTCTTCTAAATCCGCGCATCCTAAGCGTTCCTCGAGAATTTTCATCACCTCGCGCCCAAAATCATTAGGATTTTGTTGCCAAGCTTGCAGACATACTTCTCCAAAAAAAGACCCTAATGGTTCCGGATTCCATAATAACTTCATGGCCGTCCAAGGCATCATACTCATGGGATTATACCCAGGTTTGATGATCTCCTTTTGAAAAGCATATTGTTCTAGGTGAGTATGAGGTTGTAACCCAATAAAAAAGATCGCTGGCTCAACCTTATCAACCCCAAATATTCGCTCTAATTCTCGGTGATAAGCGATGGTTTGACGGATAGTATCAAAAGTTTCATCAATGACATTAAATGAATAATTCACTGACACCAAATCATTAAATCCTGCCGCTTTTAAGTCACGGCAATTTTGCAAGACAGTACGCAAATTATATCCCATCCGCATCTTTCGCACCAACTCTTGAGAGCCGCTAGTGATTCCTATCTCAAAATAATTCATCCCCGTTTTGACCATTAAATCACATAATTGGGGGGTTAAATTATCTGCTCGAATATAAGCCGCCCAATGGATATCCCTCATACCCGAATCAAGTATTTTTTCTAACAACTCTACCGCATCATCAATAAACTTGCGGGCGGGGATAAATTGAGCATCGGTAAACCAAAAATTCCGAATTCCTCGGTCATAAAGTTGGCGCATTTCTTTAACCACTTCATCAGCCGGGTTAATACGCACTTGTTTTCCTTCTACCACCGTATAAACGCAATAACAGCAGTTGTGAGGACAACCTCGCTTGGTTTGTACCCCGACATAAAAGTCGTTTTCTTGGAAATAATAGTCAAATTCTGACCATATACTGGCGATATAGTCGTAATTACAGGCACTTTTTTCGATAGGAGTGGGAAACTCATGAATCATTCTCTGTCTCGGTTGTGTCTCTCCCACCACATAACAGCGTTGGTCCGAAAAATCTTCACCTCGCAAAACTCTTTCTAATAAGACTTCTCCCTCTCCCACAGAAACAATCGTTCCTTGAGGTAACATCGTCTTTAACTGTTCATAAAAGACACTCACCGCACCGCCTCCGACAACCATTTTGGCATCTGGATGATATTTCTTGGCCCTGGCCAGTCCGCGACGAATTAAGCCTCGATTTCGCCAAAGTTCTCCATAATAAGCGGTTGTAACTTTTAATCCTCCTAAAGCTCCTCTTAACCTAATCAGAGGGTTTTTGGCATAGAAAAACTCAAAAGCATTTTGCAGAGGATTTCCGCCTCTTCCGCCTACTGGCGCGTAAATTTGAATGTCTCGCCAAGAGAATACCAGCAGAGTCGGCTTAAATTCATCAATACAACGATCTAAGGACTCGTTAAAATCTAACGGCGGCACAGTGCCGAGATCAAAGATTTTTTGCTCGAGATCGGGGAACAACTTATGAAGATGATCGGCTAGATAGACAACACCGATAGGAAATATTGGGTTACAAGGGAGACGGACATAAAGAACTCGCTGATTCATGGTTGCTTGGCTAATTTTAAAAGAGGTTACTATGGTTAAGGTGGACTACCTTAATAAAACTTAATAAATCTATCTAAAGACTGATGTATATAGTTGTCGTCTTTGGGATTCTATAGCTTACCCCAAAGTCAAAAAGAAAAATAAGTAATCAGCCCTGATAACTTAAGGTAAGCGACTTACTCTTAATATATCTTAACTTTAACAGCACCTAAGAGACTGAGCAACCCGTTAAAAACACACGTACTCAAACGACATCAGGCTCGACTAAGTCCAGATTTACCGCTTTAGGTACCTGCCATTGCTTAGAGGTTTCTGATGGGACCCCATTGTTAAACTGAGAATGAGTACCAGTTAGGCCAATAGAGCAGTAGCCGGCAGTTATCCGGGCTAAAATACTATTTTTGTTTTAAAATGGCGATTAAAAGTCTAAAAAATTAAAATATGAGCTAAAACCCTTTCATAGAGAGGGAATGTAATTTTCTTTACAGCTAACGGGGATCACACAATGCTAGGTTATTAACAACAATACAAAACCCGTTTAAGAAGATTCTAATCGTTATGGCTCAAATCCTAGATCCCATCCCAAATGATCAAAAAGATATTATCCTTTGCTGCTATGTGAATGCTACCAGTCAGATTCAAGTGGTTCGTATAACTAATATCTCTAACTGGTACTTTGAACGGGTAGTTTTTCCTGGACAACGCCTAGTATTTGAAGCCCTATCACAAGCATTATTAGAAATTCATACAGGGATGATGGCTAGTGCTATTCTCTCTGATACAATCCCTTGTGAACGTCTCTGTATTAATGACAGTAGTGATGATGACGATTTAGATGTGGAACCGGTTACAGTGGCGGCTACCGTAGCTCATCAAACATCCAATCACAAAAAAGCTGAGCATAACTCACAAGCGCAACCGCTCATCGTAGCTTTTAAAACGGCGTTGCTTTCTGCTAATTAAATAGTCATTAGTCATTAGTCATTAGTCATCAGTCATTAGTTACCCATTAAAACTTGTAACTGTTAAGTGTTAACTCTTCACTGAAATTTCTAGAAAAATGAAAACCGGGGCAGTTACCTGCCCCCATGAAGAAAAAAGCTCTCTCCATTCCTATCGATGACTAAACCATTTAGAAGCGATCGCCCCTAAAGCCGCTCCCACTACAGGATTACTTAAAAACTTAACCAGTGCTGGCTGATCAGCTAAGACTTCTTGAAAAACATCAGGATGATTGTGATAAGCAAAAGAAGCCAATTTACTCACATCATCGGCACTCATGCGGCTAGGATGATGGGTGGATAGTCCTAATTGCTGCTCTAGGTTTTTATCACTTAAACCTCTTTGCTTCAGGTGCTTGAGAAACTCCCGGGCCACATCATCTCGTTCATTCGGTTTGATCTGTGCCAGTGCTTTTTGTAATTCAGGTTCCATTTGGTTAGAAGGGATACGCTCAGGATGAAAAGCTTTGCCAAATAACTGCCGTCTTTCATCACGAGATGAGCGTTGAGCAAAATCATCAAAATTCTCGTATTCGTTAACCGGCTCAGTAGAGACATTATCCAGAGAGTCAGTATTGCCGCCGGCCAAATCTTTCATAATTTGGCGTTTATATTCGTCACTACTAGGCATTTTTATCTCCTATTTTCAAATTTTAAATTGATCATTCAATGCTTATTGATAGGCAATTTGTCGTGTAGAATCGTCATACTTTGCCGTCAAAATTAGTTTCTTGTCTGGCGCATAAACCAAAACCGTTAAATCATGGTTAGGAAAGTTTTTTTGAAACCCTTGTAAAAGAGATTTGGCTAAAGGACGAACATCATTAGGACGCACATCAGGAGAGAGAACAACTCCTAATTTGTCATTGTCACGCACATAAGCATCCCGCACTAAACCGGAAGCCGTTTGTATTACCCAATTTCCATAATTTTGTCCGGCTGAGGTATTTCCTCGTTCAAGCTGACTATATGTACTTGTACTGGGTAAGCTCGGAGAAGTTGTGTAAGCCTGTACTTTACTCCCACCACAAGCCGTTGTTGTGATTAATAAAATTAAAACTAAAGATAAAGTAATTACCGTTGTACGAATGCGTCTCAATATTATCACTTCAACCTCCTAAAATAGTTGAATTGTTTAACTGTTATTTAAATTTTGCTTTTTCTTTGATCCCTATAGGTATAGCCTATAAAATTGCCGATTATTCAACCTCTCTCAAAAGTTGTATTTAAAATTACATTTTGAGGTGACTTCGATCTGTAGATCGGGCTATTTTTTAGCCTCATTTAGAGGAATTTAGGCTGATTTACCTCTGTAATTTTCTATATTTGACTATCTGTCATAAGTTATAAGTAGAGAAGTATATAGCTCTGAATTGTAGGCTGGGGTGCGGAACGAGTTCCGCACTGGGGTGCAACGCTCGTGTTCCGCACTAGGGAGGGGGGCGAGTTGACTTTTCTTAACTTAACACAGTGGTCTTTATTTATAGCCTTTGTCACATCAATGAGGCACATTTAATTGTATTTTTTATTGCCAGAGTGCCTATTGCCTAATACAAAAATTATCGGGCTTAAGCCTAGGACAACTCAGCCCATTCATAGGTTAATTCTCCCGTGCTAATTTTATCCCAGATTAATCGTTGACATAATTCTAGTTCTTGTGGAGTAATTTTTCCATTAGCCCTTATGCAATATTTAATAGAGTCCATCTCATCTTTAGAAACCTTTCCATCGGCAATAACTCGTTCAATGAGACTTTTGAGCTTTTCTAGGCTTTGGAGATCTTCAGCAGAAATCGGTTGGCTATTAGGTCTATTAACTTTCATCTCTAATAATTCCTATTAGCTCTTATGCTTTATTATCTTAGCAAAAAAGGATTTTTTCTCTCAAGAACTGATAAAATTTCTTCACTAAGATTTGTGACAAAAAAGAATAAATTTAGCCTAGAAAAGTCCCTCGTTAAATTTTACTTCTTAGCTTTAAGATTGTTAAAAGCCAAGCTTAAATAATCAACTTAAAAATAACTCTAAAACCGGGCGGCTTAACCAATTAAACCCCACAGCCAAGCGATGTTTTAACGTGGGAAAACGATACAAATATAACAACCGTCGAGCAAGATAAGCTAAAGTTCCATCCATTTTAACTCCCATACTACTCAGCGTAGCATTATCGATCCCCAAAGTCATCATTTCTCCTAATCCCTGATAACGGAAAGGTAATAGGGGTCGTCCCATGATCGAAGCCCAAACATTCCAAGCACAATAATCGGCTTGTTGAATGGCAACTTGTGCCGTAGCCGGAACCAGTTGTCCGTCTTTATCTCGACAGTCAGCGAGGTCTCCAAGAACATAAATTGAGGGATGATTTTCGGCTTGTAAAAAAGAATTTGTGACCAATTTTCCGGCTCTATTTTGCGGCAAAGACAAAGATTTAATAAAATCAGAAACTTTAGTTCCCACTGTCCATAAAACGAGATCTACAGGAATAGGATCAACTTGTCCTTTATAAACTAAAGAAATCGTCTCAGCCGTAATTTCTTCGACTTTTGTCTCTAAATCTAACCAAACTAATCGTTCCTCTAAAGCTTTTTTAGCCGCATTGCGGTTAAACTCTGGCGAGGTATTTAAGATAGATTCGCTCATTTCCACAATGCGAATTCGTCCTCTTTCTCCTAAGCGATCCGCTAACTTACAGGCTAACTCTACCCCACTATAGCCGCCACCGACAACCACCACACGAATTTTATCGAGTTGGGACTGTTCTAGTTCTTTAAGCCTTTGTGCGAGACGGTAAGCATCTTCAAGGGTTCGGAAAGGAATAGCATATTCTTTAGCACCCGGCACAAAATCTAGAGGGGTTTGTCCTCCCAAAGCCAAAACCAATTTATCATAAGTCAAGTTTTTGCCATTATCTAGCTGAACTTGAGACTGTTCAAGGTCAATCTGATTAACACAACCGTGATGAAAATGAATCTTAGTATCGGCTAAGAGTTCCTCAAAAGGCGGGGCAATTTCCCAACTTTGCAGTTCTCCAGTCACTAACTCGTATAATAAGGGAGAAAATAAAAAGCGATCGCTCTTATCCACCAGAACGATTTCAGGTTTGTGAGAATTTTCCCAAGAAAATTCCGAAAGACGTAGGGCTGTATATAATCCTCCAAAACCCCCGCCTAGAATAATGATACGTTTAGATAGTTCGCTCATAGGACAGATAAAGATGCGCGGACGACGGCAGACTATTTTTATTGTAAAGTTTAAATTTTAGATTTTGCTGCGACTGAAAAGAAAATGCGAGAATTGTATCCCCCCATTCAACCTTACCGTGACGGTTATTTACAGGTTTCTCAATTACATAGGATTTATTTTGAAGAGTCGGGAAACCCTCAAGGAAAACCCGTTATTTTTCTGCACGGGGGACCCGGTGGCGGAATTGATCCCATTTATCGACAATATTTTGATCCCCAACAGTGGCGTATTATTATTTTTGATCAACGGGGATGCGGCAAAAGTACCCCTCACGCCGAGTTAACAGAAAATACCACTTGGCATTTAGTCAATGATATTGAAAAGCTACGGGAACATTTAGAAATTAATCAATGGGTGGTTTTTGGCGGCAGTTGGGGCAGTACCTTATCCTTGGCCTATAGTCAAACTCATCCGCAGCGATGTAAGGGGTTAATTTTGCGGGGAATTTTTATGTTACGGTCTAAAGAGTTACATTGGTTTTATCAGGAAGGCGCGAGTTATATTTTTCCAGATGCTTGGGAAGCTTATCTCAAACCCATTCCCCCACAAGAAAGAGATGATTTACTGTCTGCTTATTATAAACGCCTTACCAGTGCCGATCAATCGGTTCGTTTAGAAGCGGCTAAAGCTTGGTCAATTTGGGAAGGAACTACCAGCAAATTATATCCTTTTAGTGCAGTGGCTCATAAGTTTGGTGAGGAGCAGTTTGCTCTAGCTTTTGCCCGCATAGAAGCGCATTATTTTGTTCATAAGGGTTTTTTTGAAGAGGAAGATCAATTACTCAAAAATGTCCCTCGCATTCGTCATATTCCGGCGGTTATTGTTCAGGGACGCTATGATATAGTCTGTCCAATGATCACCGCTTGGGAATTACATCAGGTTTGGCCAGAGGCCGAGTTTGTTATTATTCCTGATGCCGGACATTCCATGACTGAACCCGGGATCAGGAGTGCTTTAATTGATGCTACTGACAGATTTGTTGCCCTATAAAATTACTCCCAAGCTAATGATCAGCCGCTTAAAGTCAAGAAACATGAGATCAAGACTTCGATAAAGGTATTTTCTGAATTTCCCTCATGTATGGCCCAAGCAGACTGCCCCTACCTCGGATTTTTGACTATTTAGTCATGTTCTCCAAACATGAAAATAGTGAAATCTTCTTAAATTCTCTTATACACTTGATGGCAAGAGTATTCTTAGTCTCAACGTTAATTGTAGATTTGGAGTGATGACTTACACGACCCAACAGCTAATCGATATTCTAGACCAAGAGATGCGGGCAACTTGGAGAGGAGAACGTATTCTCTTATCTTCAAAAGATCGGATCAATAACCCGGTCTTATCTAAAGCCATAGATATGCAGAAAGTTAATAAAGTCTTTGCCTATCAAGACTTTCGCCGCCAAATCCATGAGTATCAACAACAACATCAAGTCTCAGGGATTATCTGGCGTGTCTGCACTTTTGGCGGCAAATCTATCCGTTTTCCGGAACTTCACAATCAATTGATTGCTGTTCCGGGTGATAAAGAGATTCTTATGTCTGCTAAACAATCCGTCTTATCATTTTGGCAGGAAATGACCCAAGACATGAATTATTGGTTAGTGATTCACCGCCGCCGCCAAATTAACCCAGACTCTCTCGAGGAATTTATTCAACAGGCTGAATGGGCAGAAGTTGACGCGGCTCAAACCGAGCTTTATCTTGGGTTATGTTGGGGCAACCCTCAAGAATATCAATATCAATGGGCCAAGCCAAAATCTGGCTGTCATCGTATCATTGCAGCGATTAATGAACCGAGTGCTATTAAAATTTAATTAGCTCCTATGCCAGCTAAAGATCTCTTTCATAATGTCGTCAAAAACGCCCTAATTAAAGATGGATGGATCATTACAGATGATCCCCTATATCTTACTTTTGGCGGGGTTGATATGTATGTTGATTTGGGGGCTGAGAAATTAATTGCCGCCGAAAAAGATCATCAAAAGATTGCTGTTGAAGTTAAAAGCTTTATGCAAGCTTCTATCACGGCTGAATATCATACTGCTTTAGGACAATACATTAACTACAGAATGATTCTTGAAAATAAAGAACCCGATAGAATTTTATATCTAGCGGTTTCAGAAGATGCTTATGCAACTTTTTTCAGACTTTTATTTACTCAAGTATCTATCAAAAAAAATGGAGTAAAGCTGGTCATTTATGATATTAAAAAGGAGGAAGTTAGAGAATGGATAAATTAAAGCTATATCGAAAATATATAGAAAAACTCATCAGAGAATATGGGCAATATAAACCCAAATATGGAGACGTTGAAGTGCAAATGATTTTTGATCGAGAACAGGATCACTATCAACTTATCAATGTGGGTTGGGATGAAAATGAAAGAATTAGAGGCTGTGTCCTGCAAATTGACCTGAAAAATGGCAAAATTTGGATACAACACGATGGCACAGAAATAGGAGTAGCTAATGAGTTAGTAGAATGGGGAGTCCCTAAAGAAGATATTGTCTTGGCTTATCATGCCCCTTATAAACGTCAATATACGGGATTTGCCGTAGAATAAAACTTGCTCGAATGAGGCCAAATGGATTTAAAATAAAAGATTAACTAACTCAAAAACAATTTTTATACGCAAGGGAAAAATAACTATGCCCCAAGCAGTCGGAGTCATACAAACTATAGGATTTCCAGCCGTTTTAGCGGCGGCTGATGCAATGGTTAAAGGGGCGCGGGTTACTCTAGTGTATTTTGATCTCGCCGAACGAGGAGAATTTTTAGTCGCCATCAGAGGCCCCATTTCCGAAGTTACCCCGGCAGTAGAAGCCGGACTCAAAGCCGCCGCACAAACCGAAGGGGGAGAAGTGGTGAGTTACTATATTGTCCCCAACCCGCCGGAAAATGTCTTAGCAGTATTGCCGATCGAATACACCGCTAAAGTGCAAGCCTTCCGATAAGCTTCTCTAGCGTATTGTCCCAAATTAGATTATAGTTAGAGTCTGACGAGATATTATACTTTTTTTATTCAAAAAATTAGGAGAGTGGTATGCCAGCCCAATCCGCAGTGGGATCGATTGAAACTAAGGGTTTTCCGGGGATTTTAGCGGCAGCAGATGCGATGGTTAAGGCGGGACGAATTACAATCGTCGGTTATATTAGAGCCGGTAGTGCCCGTTTTACCCTCAACATCCGAGGCGATGTACAAGAAGTTAAAACAGCAATGGATGCTGGCATAGAAGCGGTAAAACGTACAGAAGGCGCAACTTTAGAAACTTGGGTGATTATTCCTCGACCCCATGATAACGTGGTAGCTGTTTTACCCATTGATTATAATGATACGGTAGAACCTTTCCGCGCATCCGTAGAAGGAGTGGCTCTGCCAACCAGACGCTAAAAAAAAGGGAGGCGACATTGACAACAGAAGAAGCTACGGCTTATGTGAAAGTTGCCGCGCGGCTGATGGGGTTATCCATCTCACCCAAATATCTGCCTGGTGTGGTAGAAAATTGGCAGAGATTAGAGGTGATCGCCTCTTTAGTCACAGAATTTCCTCTATCTGAAAACCTTGAAGCCGCCCCGATTTTTGAACCTTAAAATCATTCCCTCTCCTAAATCAACCGGAGAGGGGAACAGACTAAACGAAATTTAAGAACAATGAGTTTAAAAGCCTTGGACGCAGTAGCTTTGGCAGACTCTATTCGTAGTGGTAAAACGAAGGCGACTACGATTATTAAAGAAACTTTACAACAAATCAATAAACGTAACCTCACTCTCAACTGTTTTACCACAGTTACGGCAGAAACGGCCTTAATTCAAGCCCGACAAATTGATAGCGAACTCGAACAAGGCAAACCTTTAGGCCCTCTGTGTGGCGTGCCTTTTGCCGTGAAAAATCTCTTTGATATTGCAGGGGTGGTTACCTTGGCTGGCTCAAAAATCAATGCGGATAACCCGCCGGCCATTCGTGAAGCCACCGCTATCACTCGTCTCAAACAAGCCGGGGCCATTTTAGTCGGGGCGCTCAATATGGATGAGTACGCCTATGGGTTTGTCACAGAAAACAGTCATTACGGTGCTACCCCCAACCCCCTTGATCGTAAGCGCATCAGTGGAGGATCATCAGGCGGTTCAGCCGCCGCCGTCGCCAGTCATCTCGTCCCCATCTCTTTAGGCTCAGACACCAATGGCTCCATTCGAGTTCCCGCCGCCTTATGTGGGGTATATGGATTAAAACCCACTTATGGACGGCTATCTCGGGCGGGGGCTTTCTTGTTTTGTGCTAGTTTAGACCATATTGGAGCGTTTGCTCGTTCCGTGCGAGACTTGGCTACTATTTTTGACTTACTACAGGGAGAAGACCCCAAAGACCCAGTTTGTACTCAACGCCCACCTCAACCCTGTTTACCGGCTCTGTATCAGGGGATAGAAGGATTAAGAATTGCCATTGCTGATGATTATTTTAGCAGTGGAGCCGAAGCGGAAGCCTTAGAAGCCGTCGAAACTGTGGCACAACAATTAGGGGTCAAACAACGCATTACTATACCCGAAACCGCACGCGCCCGGGCGGCGGCTTATGTAATTACTGCCTCAGAAGGAAGTAATTTACATTTAGCGAACCTGAAAACCCGTCCCCAAGATTTTGATACGGCGACCCGTGATCGCTTTTTAGCCGGGGCCTTAATACCCTCTTCCTGGTATATTCAGGCCCAACGCTTTCGGCGGTGGTACCGTGATCGCTTACGAGAAATATTTCAAGGAATAGATATCATTCTTGCGCCGACAACGCCCTGTGTTGCCCCTCCTTTAGGACAAGAAAAAATGGTGATTGCAGGAGAGGAAATTTTAGTCCGTCCTAACTTAGGGCGCTTTACTCAACCTCTATCATTTGTGGGTTTACCGGTTCTTTCTTTTCCCATCAAGTCGCCCAATTCGTTACCGTTAGGGGTGCAAATTATTGCCGCTCCTTATCAAGAAGTGTTAATTTTTAGAGTAGCTCAATTTTTAGAAACTCAACTGGCATCAAATTCTAATTCCTAACCTGCCTAAAAAATTTTACTTGGAGAACTTTCCATGAGTAATCATCAAACCCAAAGCACAACCCCAAATAAACGTCTAGCCATTTACTATCCTTGCTTTATGGGCGGTGGTGCTGAGGCTGTAGGCTTATGGATATTGGAAGCTCTCAAAAATGACTATGATTTAACTTTATATACTTTTGCTGACTTAGATTTTGAGCAATTAAATTTGATGTATGACACTCAATTATCAAAATCTATCATTAAAGTTAATAGTCTATATCCAGCTAGTTTTAGGCAGTTACTTTACTTTTTATATTCTAATAATAAATATTTTAGACAATTTGCTTTTCATTCCCTTCTTCGCAAACTGAAACAAGAAGTCAATCAGTATGACCTCGCTATTTCCGGCTACAACGCTGTGGACCTGGGAGGAAAAGGAATTCAATATGTTCATTGGGTTAAGGTAGTAGAAGGAGATCAAGGTTCAAAAATATTTTTTCCCTTGTCTAATTTTTCTTTGGAAAATTTAAAAAATAATGTCACGATTGCTAATTCTTATATTGTCGCTGATGCCGTTGAAAAGACTTATGGAATACCAGCAAAAGTTATTTATCCGCCAGTTATTATTAAAGTCTCAGAGCTACCTTGGGAAAAAAAAGAAAATGCCTTTATTTGTAGTGGGAGATTAGTGGAAGCCAAAGAGCCTCATAAAGTCATCAAAATTTTGCAAGCTGTTCGAGAAAAAGGATTTGAGATCAAATTACACTTAACAGGAGGCGGCGGCGGAGTTGCCAAATGGGAATACAAAAATTTTGTCAAAAAACTAATTGAGAAAAATTCTTCTTGGGTAACACTTCATGAAAATTTATCTTACCAAGACTATACAAAATTGCTAGAAACTTGCAAATATGGAATTCACTATAAACAAGAGCCTTTTGGAATAGTGATAGCCGAAATGGTTAAAGCTGGAGCAATACCTTTTGTCAGAAATAAAGGAGGGCAAGTGGAAATAGTTGGGGAAGATAATCAAGAACTGTTGTTTTCTAATGAAAAAGATGCTGTAGAAAAAATTATTAAAATTTTGAGTGACCCCTTACAACAACAAAAAACCTTAGAATCGTTGAAAAACCAAAAACAATTATTTTCTACTGAACAATTTATGCAAGAAATTTCAAAATTTGTAACAAACTATTTTAGTTAAACTCTTGCTTAAATATTTTGGATAAAAAAGTTGGGTGTCACTTTCGTTTAACCCAACCTAGAAGACTAACTTATTCCTCTGCTGAAATCTCGTCAGCTTCGGGAATTTCTTCTACAGGTGGTTTAGGAGAGGGAGCCATCGGTTTAGTCTCCACCAGTTTAGGAGACTCAGCCGGTTCTATTGCATCTGTGGGTGCTATAGCCGCCACTTGTTCATCTCTAAGCTTGATAGTTAAATAACGAATGACCTCATCACTCAAACGCATGGCTCGTTCAATAGGAGCAACTTGCTTGCCATCTCCTTTATAATTCATTTGGACATAAAACCCATCAGTGTACTTTTTAATGGGGTAAGCCAGTCTCCGTTTGCCCAAATTCTTAATTTGAATTTCTTCAGCTTTATGTTCGCTCAAAAAATCTCGATATTTATTAATTTGTTGCTGTACCTGCTCGTCTAATAAATCAGGACGCATAATGTACATCATTTCATAACTTTGGCTCATGCTGATTGTTCTCCTTATGGACAAGATGGCTCCTTTGTCAATCCCTAGATCAACGCGCTAAAAGCTCAGTGATCTAACATTTACTTAAGAAGCAAGGATTTATTATCTTACTACTAATCCGGTCACTGCCGCTAGAGTCTGACTGAAAAACTTTCCTTAAAAGTTAGAGAGGCTCGGCACTCGAGTTAAAACCCGATGTTTAAGATTACGATAGAGAGAAACTTTGCTTTTATTGTCCAAGTCATCTACAAACTAAATTATTAATCCTTAAATCCCCTACCCTAAGTTATGGCACAACGCTACGTAAGAGTTAAACATTCTACCGAACAAATTTACTATGGAATCCTGCTACCTGACCGTACTGTCAAAGTTCTGGATGCTCCTCCTTGGCTAGGAGGACAGCTAAGTGAGCTACAATTAGAACCAGAAACTTATCAACTGCTTGCACCGGTTGCTCCCTCAAAAATTATTGCGGTGGGCAAAAATTATCAAGCTCATGCCGCCGAAATGGGAACACCTGTTCCAGAAGAACCGCTCTTATTTCTCAAACCCCCTACAGCCATTATTGCTGATGGCAAACCGATTTATTACCCTCCGCAATCACAACGGGTTGATTATGAGGGAGAATTAGCAGTCATTATTGGTGAAACTAGCAAAAATTGTTCTGCCTCTCAAGCTAGAACCAAAATTTGGGGTTATACCATTGCTAATGATGTGACAGCGCGAGACTTACAAAAAAAAGACGGACAATGGACTAGAGCCAAAGGATTTGATAGCTTTTGTCCATTAGGGCCTTGGATCGTGCGAGAGTTGAGTGCGGGGGCAAGACTGCAAACTTTTTTGAATGATTCTCCTCAACCGAATCAATCAGCTTTAATCTCAGATATGGTCTTCTCGCCGGAAGTATTAGTTTCTTACATTTCTGAGATCATGACTTTGTTCCCAGGAGACGTAATTTTAACCGGAACCCCTGAAGGGATAGGCCCTATGCAAGTCGGAGATAGGGTGCGGGTAGAAATTGAGGGAATTGGCGGCTTAGAAAATCCGATCGTTGTGGCTCAAGTTTAATGTTCAATCTTTTTAATAGCGAACTTGTGTATAGGCCGCCTCCGAAATGGCAGGAATTTCTGCATAACGTCCTAATGCTGATTGAGCAATCGAATACAAACAAGCAATTAATGTTCCTAAAAATATTGTATTGTCAAGGGTTTGGATAATTATATTCCCCCCTAATATGGGTTTAAGAAGTTGTTCTAAAACTATTCCCAATAAAAAAACTATAATATCTAAAAGAATTGCCTGCATGGTGTTGTAGCGAATAAAATGGCTAATTCGAGTATTTCTTACCACAGCTAAATACAAAACAAAAAAAATAATTAAATCAGCAAAGGGAATAGAGAAAAGGGGAGCTAGAGGAATTAATGGAACTCCTAACCAGGTAAAAATTGGAAATTGCTCAAATAGAGATTGACCAAAGGGAAAAGCATAATACCAGGGCAATAAATATACTAAAGCAGCGAAAATACGGTCTTTAAGATCAGTTGAACCGCGCCAGGACATTTGATATTCTCCTTAAAGCCTTTGTTTTACTATTTCCAAGATAGCGCAGTTGGCGTTAAAATATATTCCCATTAATTGATAGTGAGATTATAGTTAAGCAAACCTGATTTTACATTATTTGACTAGGCTTGTGTTGAAAGTTTACAATACACTACGGCTTCCAGCCGAGCGTAGTGTCTAGTTTAATTCAACCCAAAAATCTCATTAATCGATATTAGCAACTTTAAAGCCCATCTGACACTCATAAAGTGCCAATCGATGATTTGCCGCTTGTCTTAGGGCATGACCACAGTTTAATTTACCATGATGCCAACGGGGTGAGCCTTCTTGATTAGCGAGTAAGCAACCTTGACACACTTGTTGGGTAGAAAGAATTTGTTCGTCAGTAAGAATGACTAACATGATATTACTCCCCAATGCTGATAAGTCTATTTTAATGCTCGATTTTAGCATTAGGAACCGAAATGCTACATAGCTTAACTCAAATAGATGCAAGTCACGCCCTCTTTAGGTTCGATTGGCAAGCAGGAACAAATGATTTATAATAAGTCATTTGGGGCAGTTTGATCGTTTCTTCAATAGCACGTAATAAACAGGAATTGAACAACCGTGACTGATACCAACTTAGATTTTCTGGCCACAAGCGACCCGGCAATCGCCGAAATGATCCAACAAGAGCTACAGCGTCAACGGGATCACTTAGAATTAATCGCCAGTGAAAATTTTACCTCACCCGCCGTTTTAGCCGCTCAAGGCTCTGTATTAACCAACAAATACGCGGAAGGCTTACCCAAAAAACGCTACTATGGGGGCTGTGAATATATAGATCACGTCGAACAACTAGCCATAGATCGAGCCAAACAGTTATTTGGCGCAGCCCATGCCAACGTTCAACCCCATTCCGGTGCCCAAGCCAATTTTGCCGTTTTCTTAGCCCTATTACAACCTGGGGACACCATTATGGGTATGGACTTAGCTCACGGTGGACACCTAACTCACGGGTCGCCGGTGAACGTCTCAGGAAAATGGTTCAGAGTCGTACAATATGGCGTAAATCGAGAAACCGAACAACTCGATTATGATCTCATCCGAGAAATAGCCCTAAAAGAACAACCCAAACTGCTCATCTGTGGTTATTCGGCTTACTCAAGGATTATTGAGTTTGACAAATTTAGAGCCATTGCCGATGAAATCGGTGCTTATTTATTAGCTGATATTGCCCATATTGCCGGATTAGTAGCCACCGGCTATCATCCTAGCCCCATCCCCCATTGCCATGTGGTCACCACAACCACCCATAAAACCCTCAGAGGTCCTAGAGGGGGGTTGATTTTAACCGCCGATGCAGAATTAGGCAAAAAACTAGACAAAGCGGTTTTCCCCGGCAATCAAGGTGGGCCTTTAGAACATGTGATCGCAGGTAAAGCCGTAGCCTTTGGAGAAGCGCTTAAACCTGAATTTAAAACCTATTCAGCACAAGTGATCGCCAATGCTCAAACCTTGGCAAATCAATTAATCCAACGGGGATTTAAAATCGTCAGTAATGGTACAGATAATCACTTAATGTTAGTGGATCTGCGCTCTATTGGCATGACCGGTAAACAGGCCGACAGTTTAGTCAGCGAAATCCATATTACCGCCAATAAAAATACAGTTCCCTTTGATCCAGAATCTCCGTTTGTCACCAGTGGGCTTCGTTTAGGTTCCCCAGCCATGACAACTCGAGGCATGAAAGAACCTGAATTTATCGAAATTGGCAACATTATCGCTGATAGGTTGCTCAACCCAGAGGATCAAAGCATTAAGGAAGGTTGCCTCAAGCGTGTAGCGGCTTTGTGCGAAGGCTTCCCGCTTTACCCTCATTTAAAAATTCCTGTAGCGGCACTTGCATAAATTTATGAGGTCTTAATCTATATGAAGAAAAAAACTTCTTCATTAAAGCTTAGGTAAAATCCCTAAACAAACGTTGGGTAAATAAGCTAAACTCAGCCAGTAAATACCCAACTTTAATTTACATTAACCTCACTCAAAATGCCCCAAGATCAGCTATACCACATTATTGCCTTTCTCCTCTCCAACACAGTAGTGTTATGGAGTACCCCAGTTGTTAAAACAGTAGGTCTTAAAAGTGGTTACGTCGATCTCCCCAACGAAAGAAAGATGCATCAGCGTCCGATGGTTCGAGTTGGGGGTATTTCCATCTTTATAGGAACCTTATTTGCTTTGCTTACGGTTTGGTGGCTAGGAGGATTTGCCGGCTTAACTCCTGAGCGAGAATGGGAAATTTGGGGGGTTACCCTAGGCGGGTTTGCCTTTTTCTTGATCGGCTTAGCCGATGATTTGTACAATTTAAGCCCTTTTTCACGCTTGTTGATGCAAATTATTGTGTCAACCATCGCTTGGGGAGTAGGCGTGAGAATCGATTTTTTGTCGATTCCTTTTCACGGTTTAGTCAATATTGACTGGTTAAGTCTTCCTATTACTGTCATTTGGTTAGTGGGAATTACTAACGCCATTAACTGGATAGATGGTTTAGATGGGTTAGCCGCCGGAGTCTGCGGCATTTCAGCCGTCGTCATGTTAATGGTGACTTTAGTGATGCACCAGCCCGCCGCCGCTTTAATTGCTGCCGCTTTAGCCGGGGGAGCATTAGGATTTTTACGCTATAACTTTAATCCGGCTCAGATTTTTATGGGAGATGGAGGAGCCTATTTTATGGGCTTTACCCTAGCCGGAGTGGCCGTCATTGGCTTAGTCAAAATAACAGCAGTGACCACCATGGCCGTTAGTACGGTAGTGGCGGTTATTTTACCTTATCTGATTTTGGCTGTTCCTATTTTGGATATGTCTACCGTTATTATCTCCCGCATCAGCCAAGGTCGCTCCCCCTTTAAAGCCGATAAACGGCATTTACATCATCGTCTCCTCAAAGCCGGTATTTCTCACCGCTTAACGGTCTTATTTATTTACGCGCTCACTTTGTGGGTAGGCAGTTTAGCCCTAGGGTTTTCTAATGTGCCTAGTGGTTGGGGCTTTGCCATCGCAGCTACCCTGTTATTAATTTATGTAGGCTGGCAAGTTTGGCGTAATAGCCGACAAGTCAATAATCAATAGTTTAAACTCGGATTTTTGGGATTTTTTGATTAACTATGATTTAATAGTTTGTATCATTTTATGATGATTAAGTCTTAAATTATAGCTTTCATTTAATCATTTTTCATGAGCGTAGAAATTATTTGTGTAGGAACAGAATTATTATTAGGCGATATTCTCAACTCTAATGCTCAGTTTTTGGCAGGAGAGTTAGCTCAATTGGGAATCCCTCACTACTATCAAAGTGTGGTGGGGGATAATATACAACGTCTTAAACAAGTGATTCAAATCGCTATTTCTCGAGCGTCTATATTGATTTTTACAGGCGGCTTAGGGCCAACCCCAGATGATTTAACCACAGAAGCCATTGCTGATTTTTTTGAAACGCCGCTCGAAGAAAAACCCGAACTCATCCAAGAAATTGCCGATAAATTTGCTCAGATTGGGCGTGTCATGACAGATAATAACCGGAAACAGGCATTAGTTCCTAAAGGAGCCGAAATTTTGCCCAATCCTTCTGGCACCGCCCCCGGTATGATTTGGCAACCTCGTGAAGGAATAACCCTTCTCACTTTTCCGGGTGTGCCCTCAGAAATGAAACTGATGTGGCAACAAACGGCTATTCCTTTCTTAAAAAGCCAAGGATGGGGTAAAGAAATTATCTATAGTCGCATGATGAGATTTCGCGGCATCGGAGAGTCAGCCTTAGCAGAAAAAGTCGCCCATTTGTTTGAAGGAACTAACCCCACAGTAGCACCCTATGCCGGTTTAGGAGAAGTCAGACTTAGGGTATCGGCTAAAGCAAGCTCATCCCAAGAAGCGATTGCTTTAATTGAACCCATTAGCCAGCAAATACAAGCCATTGCTGGAGATGATTATTACGGCGCGGATGAGGATACTCTCGCTCTGGTGGTGGGGCAACAATTACGCACTGCCAAGCAAACCCTAAGTGTCGCTGAATCTTGTACCGGCGGCGGTTTAGGGGCTATGCTGACAGAAGTCCCTGGCAGTTCGGATTATTTTTTAGGAGGGATTATTGCTTATGATAATCGCGTTAAAATGGCACTACTTGGCGTTAGCGAGCAAGATTTAAACCAATTTGGTGCAGTCAGTGAACCAGTGGCTAAACAAATGGCTCATGGAGTTAAAGAAAAATTAGGCACTGATTGGGGAATTGGCATTACCGGCATTGCAGGACCCGGAGGAGCTACTGAGACTAAACCCTTGGGACTGGTGTATATTGGTTTAGCGGCTCCGAGCGGAGAAATCCACTGTTTTGAGTATCATTTGGGGGCAAGACGTGATCGCGCTGCGATTCGTTATATCAGTGCTTGTAATGCTCTTGATCAACTACGCCGACAGCTTTTAAGAAAAATTTAATAATTTAAGTGGCACAGGGTTATTTACCTTAAGTAAAGATTTATGTTAAGCTGAAACTAAACACATATAATCACAAAAATTCGTTTGTCACTCTGAGAAACCGGACAGATTATTATCCGAAAAATTGATATTAAGCTATCCCTTGGTTCACTGAAAGTTTGACAAGCTAGAGACAAGCGATATTGTAGCAGAGGAGCCGTCTATCTCGATGGACTATTTGGATAAAGTGTTGGAAAAGCTCAAAGAATGGGGACGTAAGCTAATTGAAATTCTTTTAGGCCCCGAACCCGAACCCGAGCCGGATTTGATACCTATTCCTGTTAAAGAGCCACCACGTCGCCGACACCATTAATTCCATTTCAGAACAAAGCAAACAGTGCAACAATACAGCATATTGGTCTTGCATGGCCCAAACTTAAACCTTTTGGGAAAGCGAGAACCGAATATATACGGATCTGTTACTTTAGATGAAATCAACCTCCTCTTAGCTGGGGAGGAAGAAAAGTTAGGTGTTGTTGTATCGTTTGTTCAATCAAATCACGAAGGAATTTTAATCGATACGATTCATCAAGCTTGGGGGAAACATCAAGGAATTATTATTAATGCTGGTGCTTACACTCATACGAGCATTGCCATACGCGATGCTTTATCAGCCGTTAAAATTCCTACTGTAGAGGTTCATCTGAGTAATATCTATCAACGCGAAGCCTTCCGTCACCATTCTTACATTGCTCCCGTCGCTATTGGACAAATCAGTGGTTTTGGGGCACAAAGTTATCGTTTAGGGCTATATGCTTTAGTAGACCATTTGAAAAAACTAGACAATGGTTAATTCTTGCCTGACAAGGTGATGAATAGTCAACAAAATTGGAAAACTTTAAGCTGTTTCATTGATCTTGATTGTCCTTGGCTGAGATTAATCGGAGAAAAATTAGAAAATGAGCAAGGGCAGATATTAGACTATTGGCGTATTGAAAAAGCCGACTCAGTGGTTATTATCACCCTTCAAAACGAGCGTTTGTTATTTCCTAGAGCGATGTATCGTCCGGGGTTAGGAAAAGTCACTCTAGATTTTCCGGGGGGAAGAGTATCAGAAGGGAAAAGTCCGCTAGAAGTTGTCCCCGATATATTACAACGAGAATTGGGAATTAGAGAAGAGGCAATTATCGCTTTAACTCCTCTGAACGAAACAGGATGGGCAATTAATAGTTCTTTTTCTAATCAAAAACTCTATGGATTTGTTGCCCAATTATCCTCAAACCTCATTATTAGTCCTGAATATTTAGCCGCCACTTATCCTACCAGCAAACAAGGGATAAAAGAGTTATTAAAGAACTTAACTTGTCTTCAGTGTCGCAGTCTTTTATTAGAATGGCAAATCCAAGCTTTATCAGTTGACTAATGACTAATAACTAATGACTGATGACTAATGACTAATGACTGATGACTTATTTTTGATATTTTCCTTCATAATATTGACAGGCTGTTAAACCAAGAATAGCTAGAATCAGAGCATCAGTAGAAGCCCCCACAATAGGCCCTATTCCTGGTATAATTTCCACAACATTTAAACCCGTTTTGGCTATCCCTCCTCCAAAAGCCAGCCCAAAAATAGCTAAAACTTCTCCTCGGCGGCTAGGATTATGTAGGTCTAAATTATAAGCGGCTGCAATATAAAAAACCATTTCCGATTGTAATTGAGTCATAGCGGCCATTTCAAGACCTAACAGAAGGATCGCTAGAGGAGGAAGAAAATTGGTAAATAATCCAATTCCTCCGGCTTTCCAACATCTATCTAAGATAATTCTATTAGCAATTTGACGAGGAGTTTCTAGGGGATATTGATTTTTTAGCTTATCTACATAATCTTGTATTTTTTGGGTATTAACTTCCCCTAAAAGAGTTAAAAACCAATCTTGTTTCAAAAATTTACTAACTTGTTTAACATAAGGAAAATTGGCTATTGATTGCAGGGTTTCTCCGGTTTTATAGGTAGTATTATCTATAAATTTTTCAGTTTCGGTAAAATCGATATTAATCATATTAATTGAACTTGTCTATGAGCTTGAGTTAAATTTCAGGCTGTTTTTATTCAATTATTGCTTTTTTTTCTTTTATTTTACTCTATAATAAGTTAGATTTTATGATAATTTAACCTAACCTAAAGAGAGATAATAGTTCTCTAGCACTCTTTCTTTAAAGCGCCGACAGTTTGTTTATCCAGTAGTCAGTCAAGTGATCACAAAAATGCTCACCTCTGAAGAAGCCGCTTTAGTTCAAACCGCTTTACAACTGGTAGAAGCATTCCTGCAATAAAGTGAAATACGCGCTCTTTTAGCCCGCTTTAGCGGGCTTTATTGGTTTAGTCGCACCCTTTAGGATGTAGAATCTCGAGGCGGAAACTCTAAAGGAATAGCGCCCATAATTCCCTTACGAAAATCATTTAATAACTGTACAGCCGCTCTTTCTTTATCTTCTTGGTAACGAAAGGAGGCTAATTGATAGATAAATTCTTCGCCGGTGATAGAAAAAGGATCAACAGCGTAGCGAGACTTTAGAACCGAAGCAAAATCTAACTCCACTAATAAATCTATTAAAATTGCAGCCACTCGTTGATTATCATAAGCCGCTTCTCCAATATCTTCACAAATAGCCAACTTAATAGCATTCTTTTGATCATCCAACTTAGAAGGAATGACCCCAGGGGCATCCAATAATTCTATCGCATCAGAAATGCGAACCCATTGTAATTGACGAGTCACTCCGGCACGTCGAGCGCTGGCGACAATTTTACGTCCTAATAAACGGTTAATTAAAGCCGACTTTCCCACATTAGGAAATCCAATAACCACAGCCCGAACTGGGCGAGGAAGCAGGCCCTTTGCGGCTCTTTTGCGGTTTATTTCAATACCTACAGCTTGCGCTGCTTTACTAACTGCTTGTATGCCTTGACCTTGTTTAGCATTAGTAAAGTAGGCAGTTTCTCCTTGACTTTTGAACCAATTCAACCATTGTTGCCGGGCTGATTCTGGGATCATATCGACTCGGTTGAGTACCAATATCCGAGGTTTAGTGCCTATCCATTCTGGGACTTGGGGATGATGAGAAGCCAGAGGAATTCGAGCATCAACTACTTCTAATACCACATCTACCCGCTTGAGTTGTTCTTTAAGTTGTTTTTCTGCCTTAGCGATGTGGCCAGGATACCATTGAATATAATTGGACATAAGAATTTTTGAATTTTTTAGGGATTATTCACTGTGACCCGTTGCCAAAAAAAATAATTCTTCTTCAATTATTTTCGGGTCATTAACATTAAATTCTAGGCACTTCCGCAAATGAGAAATTGAATCTAAATCGCTGGTTTCAAATTTAAAGCCAAAATTATTGCCTTGATGGTGAACAAGCTTAGATTGAAATGTCATGATTACATCTTCAGAAACAGTAATAGAAATTTCACATAAATCATTTTTTTTACCGGCAAAATCTTTGATCGTCAGCAAAACTCCTTTTAAGGCTAAATTAATAATTTCTGCTGAATAAACTCGTCCCTGAAACTCAACTTCGGCCTCAAAAATTATATTAACTCGGGAAAAACGTCTTCTTTCATTCATGTTTACCTTTTTTTTTAATCATTAGTAGTCAGTAGTAGAGAACAGGAAGTAGGGAATAACGAGGAGGAAACAGTTAACAGAAATCATTTATAACTGTTATCCACTGACTAATGACCAATGGCCAATGACTAATGACTAATGACTAATGACCAATGACTAATGACCAATGACTAATGACCAATGACTAAGGAACAATCAAGACCGGACAGGGAGACAAATTAATCACGCGAGTCGTCACGCTTTCTTCTGCCCCTTCATTGGTTAATCCTAGTCCTCGACAACCCATGACTATTAAATCAGCATTGATTTCATCTGCCACATCACAAATCGTAAAAGAAGGAAGTCCCTCCCGTTCAATGATTTCGGCTTCAATGCCTTGTTGGGCAAATAAGGACTGTGCCCCTTGGAGAAGTTTAGCCACCTGTTCTTCTGAACTCATTACGCCAGCATCAGCAGGCTTTTCTCCTGTGGGGGTTTTTTCCACCACCGACAGTAAGACGAGGCGGCTGTTATAGGTTTTGACAATATCAGCAACCGTATCGGCTGCTTCACGGGTTTCTCGGCTTTGATCGATTGGGAACAAGACGTTCTTAAACATAAGTTTATCTCTGTTGTAGGACACCCATTCCGATACAATCGGCATAAAGGTTATAGCGCTGTTGGTACTGGCTCTTTTTTTATTTTCGCTCTTAAAGAACCATTGTCTTAAGTAGCCATACGCTGATTTAATCTTTTGTAAGACAATTAAGCAATTAGGAGGTCATTGGCTGTGCCCAAGAAAACGGTAGCAAATTTATCTAGTGCTGATGTAGCAGGCAAACGAGTTTTAGTCCGAGTTGATTTTAACGTTCCCTTAGATGATCAAGGTAACATTACTGACGATACTCGGATTCGGGCGGCACTGCCAACTATTCAGGATTTGATGGGTAAAGGGGCTAAAGTTATTCTCTGTAGTCATTTTGGTCGTCCCAAAGGGAAAGTCGTTGAGAGTATGCGCTTAACCCCAACCGCCAAGCGTCTGTCTGAATTACTCGGACAAGATGTCGTTATGTGTGGCGACTGTGTGGGGGATGCGGTTACTCAAGCACTCAACACCCTAAAAGATGGTCAAGTCGCACTTCTAGAAAATCTTCGCTTTCATGCTGAAGAAGAAGACAATGATGCCGAATTTTCTAAACAGTTAGCAGCAAATGCTGACTTATACGTCAATGACGCTTTTGGAACGGCTCACCGTGCCCATGCTTCTACCGAAGGGGTTACTCACTATCTTAGTCCCAGTGTAGCGGGTTATTTAATTGAAAAAGAACTCAATTATTTACAAGCGGCCATTGAAAATCCTCAACGCCCCTTAGCCGCTATTATCGGTGGTTCTAAGGTATCTAGCAAAATTGGGGTCATCGAAACCCTGCTGGAAAAATGTGATAAGTTGCTCATCGGCGGCGGGATGATTTTTACTTTCTACAAAGCCCGAGGTTTAAGTGTGGGTAAATCCTTAGTGGAAGAAGATAAGCTAGATTTAGCGAAATCTTTAGAAGCTAAAGCCAAAGAAAAAGGGGTACAATTGCTTTTACCCACTGATGTGGTGGTTGCTGATGCTTTTAAAGCCGATGCTAACGCTCAAACCGTCAGCATTGAAAATATTCCTGATGGTTGGATGGGGTTAGATATTGGCCCTGATTCCATTAAGGTATTTCAAGATGCTTTAGCTGATTGTAAATCAGTCATTTGGAATGGTCCGATGGGGGTATTTGAGTTTGATCAGTTTGCTAAAGGCACTGAAGCCATTGCTCATACTTTAGCTGATCTAACCGGCAAAGGCGTAACCACGATCATCGGTGGCGGTGACTCGGTAGCGGCTGTCGAAAAAGTGGGTGTGGCCGAAAAAATGAGCCATATTTCTACGGGTGGCGGTGCTAGTCTAGAGTTACTCGAAGGAAAAGTGTTACCCGGTATTGCTGCTTTAGATGAAGCCTAAGCACAAATCCCATAAACTTGAATTAGATTAATTAGCCCTTAGTCACTGGTTATTAGTCACTGGTCATTAGTTACTGGTCATTAGTCACTGGTCATTAGTCACTGATCATGGATCAGCCGTGCGGAACACGAGGGTTGCACCCCAGCCCATTATTCTCTGTTTCTGGTTCTCTAATGACTAACGACTGATGACTAATGACTCTTGACTCTTGACTAATGACAAAGGTCATAACTTAAAATGGTTAAAGAACGAGAACAACTCGAATCAGTGGTGGTCAATGCCTTGCAGATGCGACAAATCGAAGACCGCATCTTTGCCGCTTCAATGCCCGTCGCTGCTTTGATGGAAAAAGCGGCAATCTTGTGTGCCAACCGGATTCAACAACTTTACCCTCTCTCCCAAATCTCTCGGGTAGGGGTTTTAGTGGGGCCTGGCCATAATGGGGGAGATGCCCTAGTGGTAGCCAGAGAGCTACATTTACAGGGATATCAAGTCAATGTGTATTGTCCGATCCATAAACTGAAAGATTTAACGGCTAAACACGCGCAATATGCCCAAAATTTAGGGATTCCTTTTTATGAAACCTTAGAACAGTTATACAAGTGTGAGTTATTTATTGATGGATTATTTGGATTTGGGTTAACTCGGCCCCTTACAGGTGAAATTGTCGAGGATATTGAGTTGCTCAATCAATGGAGTCAGCCGGTGGTGAGTATTGATATTCCCTCGGGACTTCATACCGATACCGGCGAAGTGTTAGGGGTGGCGGTGAGGGCGACTTATAGTTTATGTCTCGGGTTGTGGAAGTGGGCCTATTTTCAAGACCAGGCCTTGGAGTATATCGGTTCTGCCGAACGGATTGATTTTGGTGTGCCGGCAAAAGATGCTTGGGCAGTGTTAGGACAACCGGCACCTGTGCAAAAAATGACTTTAACTTTAGCTCAACGGTTTCTCCCTTTACCTCGTCCTCTGGTTACCCATAAGTACAAACAAGGACATCTGTTAGTGATTTGTGGTTCTTATCGCTATGCAGGAGGGGCTATTTTAACGGGGTTGGGTGCTAGGGGGAGTGGGGTAGGTATGCTCTCGATCGCGGCTCCTAAGTCCTTAAAACCGATGCTGGTGAATCATTTACCAGAGGCCCTGATTATTGATTGTCCAGAAACCGAAAGCGGAGCGATCGCCGAATTGCCCAATCTGGCCAGTGATTTTAATAACTATAGCGTGATCGCCTGTGGTCCGGGTTTAACTTCAGATGCTAAGTCAATAGTAGAAACGGTGTTACAGGCAGAATGTCCCCTGATCTTAGATGCCGATGGCTTAAATATTTTGGCTCAACTCGATTCGATTTCCCGTCTCAGAAAACGCCCGGCGGCAACTGTATTAACTCCTCATTTAGGGGAATTTAAGCGGCTATTTCCCGAGATTGATAATCCCCATTCAGACCGCATTAAGGCGGTTGTTGAAGCGTCTAGACTGAGTGGGGCGATTATTTTGTTCAAAGGAGCGAGAACGGCCATAGCGGCTCCTAATGGTTGTGTGTGGTTAATTCCTGAAAGTACCCCGGCTTTAGCTCGTGGGGGTAGTGGGGATGTTTTAACCGGATTAATTGGGGGTTTAATGGCCCAGCAAGTTACCTGCCTTGCAGCGATCGAAAAAACAGTGGCAACGGCGGCTTGGTGGCACGCTCAGGCGGGTATTGTAGCGGCTGGTGAAAGAACCGAGTTAGGGGTAGATGCTTTTACTTTGTCTCAATATTTGTGCAAAGTTTTTTAGCTTTGTTTCACCCATTCTGGTGCATCATAGTCGGAGTGGACGCGGGAATAATTTTAATGAATCATTCCCGACTTTGCCCACCCTAATATTAATGAGAACTTAGGTTAGAGGGTTTTTAAATACTCAACGATTGCCCAACGGTCTTCCTCATTTAAAGCAGGACCAATTACACCTTGTCCGGTGCCATCTCCTTTAAATTCATGTCCCGTATTGAGATTCCCTTTTTTGCTAGTATCAAACTCAGATGCTCCAGGTATTTGAGCCTTTTTATAACCCACATATTGCGGATCAAATTCTTTGGTTCCCACATAGAACTTTTTAGTGCGCTCATCGGCAGGAATTAGCATCTCATAGAGGTTAGGAACTGAACCATTATGAAGAAACGGTGCAGTAGCCCAAATTCCATTGAGAGGCCGTGCTTTATAGGCTAAAGGCGCTCTCGCTTTGTTCGGACGATAGCCGTTAAAAGCGTCTCTTTCTTCTGGGGTTAATCCTAATTCATCATACTTTTTCTCTACCGTTTCTTCTACTACAAATGGTAAAGCGGCTCCAGCCGTAATAATCCCATCAGTTTCAAAGCTTTTTGGAGTAAGGTATTTTTGCGCTAAAGGACCTAAATTAACTGTGCGTTGATACCAGTCCACAGCCGCCGTTGGATCAGTTCCAATGGTGTATAGATTTTTCATGGTTACTTGTAAATACTCTCGGTCATTATCGCCAAGCTTTGTCCAGTATTTTTTATCCATAAACTCGGCTGAATCCATTGGGGGAAGGTGACAGCTTTGACAGTATTGTTTGTAAAGGACTTTGCCTTTAGCCGCTTTTTCTGGATCAATGGTTCCGAGGATATCTTCTCGCCATTTAGGGGCAGTTAAACCGGTAAAAATCGAATCCCCTGTCAACAGTTCTTCGATGGCGTGAAGCTGTTTCACATCAACGTTAGACTTAAACACATCGGGCGAATTAGCATTTAAATCTACTCTGGCAAATACCCCCATTGCCTCTCCGGCGTTGCGGACCATCGGTTGCATCACTGAGCCATTATATTGTACCCAGTCAAACCAGGGAGCAGACCAAATATGAGGATAGCTAACCGGCGCATTGGTGGGTAGAATGTTTTTTGGATTAACTTCGCTTCCAAAGACAAAATTGCCAATGCGAGTTAGAGCATCAAGGCGGCCAAAACCTTCTTTAACATCAGGGGAAGCGCTAACTTGTTTTCGGGTTTCTTTTGCTTGAGCAATTAAATCATTAAGCTCTTGTTTTAATTGTTTGCTTTCTTCGGGGGTGTGATCTTTTCCGAGTACCCGATCAGCAAATCGATTAAAACGAATAGGATCTATTTTAGTCAACAATAGTGATAATCCTACTGCTGTTTTAAATTTATCCAGTTCTATCATGGCCGGTCCCCCTTCTGTGCGAATCGCCTTACCTTGATAATTTATTTGACCGGTATGACAAGCGGCACAAGTAAAACCGATCACTGTCTTAGGTTTTTTATCTAGACTTTGGGGATCAAAATAATTCTCGCTTTTGGCAAACCCAACCGGTAAAGCATCAGGATTATATGCATTTTTCCCATCACTTAAAAATCCGAAACCCTCTAAATATTTAGGATCAATAAAATCCCCTGCGGATTGAAAAAAAGAGAGCTTAGGTTGTTCTAGAGAAATAAACCATTTATAAGGAATGATTGCTTCAAGGCCACTTCCTTGAGAAATGTGATACCACCATTCCCACTGATCTTTGCTCCAATTTTGCTTAGTCCAAACTACTTCTACTTCTTCAGTCTTTGGCACTTCGAGTATTTTAGACAACACCAAGTTAGCTCCGAATGGGACTAACAGTAAGATTGTCAATACCAGACCAATCAGCCATTTAATTTTCATTGATGTTCTCCGGTTAAATTTGTAATAAAGCTTAAGATTAGTTAGGGAGTATCTTAGGTTAATCAATTTTAATTATAAACACTAAACTCTATTTGATTTCCCGAAAATATTCCCTTTTGCAACAAATATTTATTCCTATTAAAGGGGTGCGTGGAGGGTTCGTATTTTGGGCAGGATTTGCCAAAATTGATCTGACTAATACTGTGCTTTTTGTCTTTTTATTTAACTTCAAATAGTATTGATGAACTGATTGAACGAGAGAAAAATCTTGATGAGGGAACAAAGCACAAAGAAATGGTTCGATTAACTGTAGCTTCCACAGCACAGCCGACAAGGGGAACAAAGAAATCCAGATCAAGGCCGATTATTAGTATTATAGAGTTTTGAACTGGCATCAATATTAAAAATTTTCACTGATTTTTGTTAGCATAATGATGAAAAAAAGTCAATATATAAGCCGAAAATTTAAAATAATATTTTGCTTTACGGTAGCTTTACTGATAAGTGTAAGCAGTATTTTTATCCCTTATCCTAGCGATGCACAGAATCTTTCTAGCGAACTGCGGGGAGTTTGGTTAACCAATATTGATAGTGAAGTTTTATTTAAACAGAAAAATATTTCTAAAGCCATAGAAACCTTAAGTAAGTTAAACTTTAACACTCTTTATCCTACCGTCTGGAATTGGGGCTATACACTCTATCCTTCTTCAGTGGCTAAACAAACGACAGGAATTTCTATAGATCCGACAGAAGGTTTAAAAGGGCGAGATATTCTCAAAGAAATTATTAAAGACGCTCATCAAAAAGGAATGGCTGTTATTCCTTGGTTTGAGTTTGGTTTTATGGCACCGGCAGACTCCGAATTAGCTAAACGCCATCCTGAATGGTTGACTAAACGTCAAGATAATACGATTATTTGGTGGGAAGGAAAAGCTCATCAACGAGTCTGGTTAAATCCTTTAAACCCAGAAGTGCAGAAGTTTATTACTAATTTAGTGGTAGAAATTGTCAGTAATTATGATGTTGATGGGATTCAATTTGATGATCACTTTGGCTATCCTTCGGATTTTGGTTATGATCCGATTACTGTCAGTCTCTATCAACAAGAACATGGGGGTAAACTGCCGCCAAACAATGTGAAAGACCCTGAATGGATTCAATGGCGGGCTGATAAAATTACTGCTTATATGACCCAGTTATTCAGTACAATTAAAAAGAGTAATCCTCATGCCTTAGTTTCCCTGTCTCCTAACCCTCAAAAATTCTCTTTAGAAGCGTTTCTTTTAGATTGGAAAACCTGGGAAGAAAAAGGACTGATAGAAGAATTAGTGATACAAGTTTACCGTGAGAATCAAAAAGATTTTGAGCGGGAGTTATCCCAACCGGAATTACAAGAAGCTAAAGCGCATATTCCTGTAGGAATCGGGATTTTAGCTGGCTTAAAGGGTCGTCCCGTACCCATGAATAAGATTAGAACTCAAGTGCAAACCACCCGCGATCAAGGGTTTGCTGGTGTCTCTTTCTTCTTCTACGAAAGTTTATGGGAAATGGCGGCTGAGTTACCCCAACGCCGTCAATCTGCTTTAAAAGCCATGTTTTCAACGCCGCTTAAGCGTCCCTCTGTGGTAGGAATGACACCTCCCAAGTGAACAACTACTGATAAGACTTATTTTGCCAAATCCATAAGTCCTCTGGACGATCAACATCCTCAAGAACAGGAAGATAAGAAACCCTTAAATCTAGTTGCCGCGCGATGGCTTCGGTTTGCGCCAAAACTTCAGAACTGCCCCAATTAATTCCTTCAAACAATGCCGCATAGGGGCGGCTTAATCCTATTAAATAATATCCTCCATCCGCAGCCGGACCTAAGACTAAATTCTGTGGCGATAAATTCTGAAATGCTTGATTAATAATATTTTCATCCAAGTCCGGGCAATCAGTACCAATGATCACCACTTTTTTCATCCCCTCTAAAAAAGACGCACTATAAGCAGAGTGCATCCTTTGCCCTAAATCGCCTTCGCTCTGTTTTTGATAAATTAAATCCTTTCCTAGCCACTGCTGCATTAATGTTTCGTTGCCGCCTGCAAAATAAATGGCGACCAATGTGCTGCCATCAGCCTCAATTTTTTTGGCGATTTTTAGGGTGAATTCTGTCATCTGACGCTGAAGTTGTGCGGCTCCCTCTTCACCCAAAATAGGAATCATACGGGTTTTGGTTTTGCCGGGTTCAGGATAACGAGTAAAAATAATTAGTTTTTGCGCGATTTTTGGGTCAGGTTTGGCGGTCATGATATTTGGGGTATTTAAGCCTCAAAAATGGTTAGCCAAACGCCGCTTAACAGGAGATGATGAGCAACGGTTTTTAAACCTACTTCAAGGGCTAATTGTTCTCGTTTTTGAGGAGAGTAAAGCCTTAATCCTCCTGGGGAAAAAGGTATATATTGTATTTTAATGCTGGTGTCGGCTAGATAAAACCGTCCTCCCTGTTTCAGGACTCGTTTAACCTCTGATAGCACCTGTTGAGGGTTGGGATAATGGAGAAAACTAATCGTATTAAACACGGCATCAAATTGACGAGCCGCAAAAGGAAGAGATTCGGCATTCCCTCGGATGTAAATCAGTTGTTTTCGAAGGTGATTGCGCTGTCTAGCTTGTCGGATCATTTCAGGAGATAAATCTAGACCTATGCCGCGTAAATCTCTGTTGAGAGTAGCTAGACGATGGAGGAGACGGCCAGTTCCACAACCGAGGTCGAGAACATCAGGGCAATTGGGCAGTTTTACATATTCTAGAAGCCGCTTGTGTATGGCTTGATAAAATATTGTAGTCAGTAAAATATCGTAGTTGGGGGCCCAGCGATCAAAGAATGTGGCTTTTTTAGTAAAAAAATTGTCACTCATATTACCATTGCTATTGATCAGAGCAAATCATGAGTAGTCAGGGGTTAGGGATTGAGTCCACCACCCACATGACTACCGATTTTTGATGTTTAATTGATTCCTCCTCGCCAAACCCCCACTAAAATCCCTTGAATTTCTACTTGATGTAGAGGGATGATAATCGGGTTGTATTTAGGATTAGAGGGTTTTAGAGTGACTTTTTCTCCTTCCTGATAGTAACGTTTTAAGGTTGTGCCATGTCCGTCGACTCTGGCGGCAACGATTTCTCCATTTTTCAGGTTTTCGTCAGGATTTCGAGGTCGCATAATCACGAGGTCTCCTTCAGTAATGAGATCTTCGATCATGCTATCTCCTGTCACTCTGAGTGCAAACCAATGAGGTTTTTGAAAAAAACTGGTTAAATCCAGTTTCTCTTGCACGTCCGTAAAGGGTTCTACTAATCCCCCAGCCGCTATAGACCCATGAATGGGAATACCAACGGCAGGCTGATGTAGAATGCGGATTGTGCGAGCTTTTCCTTCTGTCCAGTCAATATAACCTTTTGAACGTAACCGTTCCAAACGACTTTGGATCGGTGCTGGAGATCTCAGGTTCATTGCCTTCATCATCTGACGAATCGAAGGCGCGTGTTGACTGGTTCTGATGTACTCGCATAGCCAATCGTACAGTTCTTGTTGGGCTTGTGTGAGGGGTTCCATAATCTTTTCTAGAATAAATTATTCCCTGTGTTTTTTACTTTAATGAGTCTTTGTTTATTTTAGAACACAGGTACTATCTTGATAGCTTTTTTTTTAATTTAATTATTTTTAATTTATTTTGAAGCTTTTCTTACCACAAAAAATATTTTTGTCAAGCTCTTAGGGGTTCCTTAATGAATAGAATTTTTTATATTATCGTCTCTTTTTTAAAAGTTTTACTTTTAGGTTATTTTAACTACTGTCTGATGATTAAAGTCATTATTAGGTTATTTTAAGGTTTTTATTGCTTAAATATTTTTTTAAGTATCATAAGAATATCAAATCTCTCAACTCATGTAAATAGATGTTTCAAACATCGGCAAAAAAGCGTCACTCTCCTATTGAGTAACGCCACTGTTGCTATTTCTGCTGTTTTCTAATTCATGAGCTTAAGTAGATCATTAACAGGTAATTATGAAGATTTTTTGAAGATACAAGGAAAACTTGTTAAATGAGTGACGGATTGATGCACACTAATAATATAAAGTAGCGTCACTCTCCAAGAGCAACGCTATAACTCCCTCAAACTCAAGTGAGTTGTAAGTAAATAAGCACTGTACAAAACATAACAATTAATTTTGAAGATTTTTTGAAGTTGGAGAACAAATTAATCATGGTTCGTCCGCTTAAACAACCAGATGTCAAGCCTGCTCCCGCTTCTAACCCAATCTTATAAAAAAAAAGGACTAAGAGAAAATTCTCTCGTCCTTATCTTTAACCAATTCTCAGAGACTAAACAGACACAGTGTGCCTATCTTTAATAATATCAGTGAGTTTATAAAATAAGAAAGTAGATGAGTGATTAATTTTGGTTAATAGTAGTTTAATAAGAGCGTTGTTTAAACTCATACAGCCCCAAAACTAAGACGGCAATGACTAAAGGCAGAAAATAGTAGATACCTCGATAAACTAACAAGGCTCCAAATAAAGCCTCAGAAGGCAAAGCGGGAGACAATAACAGTAACATAACTGTTTCAAAAACACCAAGCCCGCCGGGAACATTACTAATAATGCCAGCAATCTGAGCCAATAAGTAAATACCAAAAAAACCTAAATAGGACAAATGGGTACTAGGCGGTAAAATAACATATAAGACGGTAGCCGCCAAGGCCCAATCAAGGGAAGTAACGGTAATTTGTGCCAGAGACAATTTCAAAGGCAGATGGGGTATAGTCAATTGGCCAACTTTAAGGGATTTTCTTGATAAAACCGTAGCCAATAAATATCCTATAACCACCATTAAAAAAATTACACCCAAAGGATGTACTGAGGTAAAAGGTAAATTCAATAATTGTGGTATTTCAACCGCTTTGACGAGAAAAACTACGCCGCCGACAGAAAACAGCCCTAACCAGAAACTTAAATTACAGAAAGCAACAATTTGAGCAATTTCAATTACTGACAAGCCCCAAGCGCGATAGAGACGATAGCGAATTGCCGTACCACTGAGCAAAGCTAACCCCACACTATTGCTAATGGCATAACTAATTAAAGCCGCCAAAGCGGTTTTACGATAGGGCAGAGGATGACGAATATAATAAATAGCAAGGGTATCATAACCAGTTAGCATGACATAATTTAAAGCCGTCAATCCCACTGCTAACAAGATATGAGGGGCAGGAATGGCTAATAAACTATTCCACACCTCATGAATATGATACTTTCGCAGTTCTTGATTAATTGCCCAAATAGAAAGAGCAAAAATCAGAACGCTAAAAAATAGAGAACTCAGATGGGCAAGGCGTTTTTGAGGGATTTTCATGGGCTGCTGTCCACTGGCTGGATAGAGGGGTTTTTGCCGCCTTAAAACTATAAGTTATTTTAAAGCAAAAACCTTGACAACTCTTAAAGCCGCCAAGGTCAGATTTTTAATTAAAGCTTATATTTCATCCCAACCGGTTACCCCTGAAGACATAACATAACTGGTAACGGTAGCTTCAAAAAAATTTGCTTTAGTGTGAGCATCTTTTTTAGTATCTGAAAATCGCTCTAAATGGCTATAGGGACTCTTTTGGTATTTTTCATCGGCATAAAGAGGTTTTAAACCAATAGCTTTGAGACGAATGTTGGCTAGATATTTAGTATATTGCTCTGTACTCGACTCGGTAATTCCTAAAATATTATCACCGACGATGTGATTTGTCCAACGACATTCATGATGAACGGCTGTGTCAAACATTTCATAAACTTTATCAACTGAATGGGGAAAAGTTTGCATGGCTTCCGCGATAATTTTTTGATACAATCTCACATGACTTAATTCATCGCGATTGATCATTTTAAAAATATCTGCTGAACCGGGCATAAGCATTCTTGAGGCTAAATTATAGAAGTAAATAAACCCATTATAAAAGTAAAGTCCTTCTAGCAAGTAATCAGCCATTAAAGCGGTAAAATAGTTATCAATGTTGGGTTGATTAATATATTTCTGATAAAGTCCTGCAATAAATTCACATCTCGCTTTTAGCACTTTATCGGTTCGCCAAAAATCGTAAACTTCACTTCTTCTTTCTAAGGGAATAATGGTTTCTATCATGTATTGATAAGCCTGATTGTGCATTCCTTCTTGAGAAATTTGTTCTGCCATACAGAGGCTAATTTCTGGGGCAGTAACGGAGGCTTTTAGATGAGGAATATTACAGGTTTGAACAGAATCTAAAAAAGTTAAATAGGATAAAATTCCCTCAAAAGCATACCGTTCATCCTCGGTTAAATTCCAATAATCTGTGACATCTTGTGTAATATCTAATCGTTCGGGAATCCAAAAGTTCTCCCGCATTTGTTTATATAATCCTACTGCCCAGGTGTAGCGAACGTCATTTAACTGCATTAAATTGGTAATATTTCCAAACCACATTGTCCGGTTTTCTATTCTGTCATCTCCATTGGGATTGAAGATCGGAGTAATGGGCATTCTTTCAGATAAATTTGTCGGGGTAAATACCATTGTAATTTAGGAGTTCAACATTAGCTTACTTGGGCTATTTTAACACTTTTTAATCGGGGAAAGCAATTTGATCAGCTTATCTAAATTTTTTTTCTGGCAAATCTTCAATCTCTAACACTTATTCAGGCGGAAAATGTTATTTTATCGGAAAATATTCTATAGATAATCCTGTTTATATTGCCGCTTCTTTTTTTGTTTTCTAATAGCATTTATTAAATATTTTCCTAAAAAAAGGAGTCTTTATGTCTATTTTCTAGAAACAAACTCATGGTATAGTTTAGCATTTTTTCATACTATTCAACCCTTTGATAACGACCTATATAGAATTTATAAAAAGAATAAGATTATTCTGGCAAATAATCAGAACCTAAAACTTGTTGAACAGTAAAAGGAGATTCAGTCGGAAAAGTTTCAATAGGTAATTCAGTTTCTATTGTTGCTAGTCTTTTAGCCGTATCATAGCATTCATCAAACACTTCTATAAAAAATGATTTCAAGCTAGGACTATCCGCCAAATATTCAGCTAATTCATCTTGATGCTGAAAGATAATTAAACGACAATCATTAGTTCTTTCTTCTGGTACGTATTTATATTTAAGAAGATGTCGAAGAACAGCCCTTAAATGCTGACTAATAGCTTGTCTTTCTTCTATTTTAAGAGAAATAATTTCTTCTAATAAATTGTCTATATCTAAATCGTAAAATCTGCCCTCTTTTAAAAGTTGAGCAGTGGTGTCTAACCAAAGATAGTAATCTTGTTCGTATAGGGTTTTATCCATGATACAGAAGGTCAAGTATGGGTTTCCTTGACCTCCCATTGTTACCTAATTCGCACAGGAAGAACAACTATTATCAGTATCTTTAAAGTTATCTTTCTGTACCGTGCGGATATAGTAAATGGCCTTACAGCCTTCTTGCCACGCTAAAATGAGCGTATCATAGATATCTTTAGCTTTCAGAAATCTTTCTGGATCTTCGGGGAAATAGACCCCGCCATTGAGATTAAACAACAATTCCATTGAAATCCCCGTATCTATCCATTGTTGCATGACAGCGATCGCTTTGACGACCTTATTTTGGTCATAGACTTTATTTTCTGGATAAAACCAGAAACTCTCTTTAATATAAGGCGGCGCAATGGGAACCGCTCCTTTTGCCCATTTATCATAGAAGAAGCGGCTATAAACCGGTAATACACTGGCGGTACATCCTTGCACTAAAGAGGAAGAAGTATTAGGCGCTATCGCGGTGATATGGGAGTTACGGATGCCATACTGTTGAATATCTGCGGCTAGTTTTGCCCATCTTTCGGGATGATGAGCATTTTCTAAAAACCATTCTACCGGTTTAGAGCCGATTAATTGCCCTTTACTCCAGTCACTCCCCTCAAAACAGGTATAAGCGCCTCTTTCTTTTGCTAATTCCATTGAAGAATGAGTACACCAATAACCTATTTCTTCAAATAGATGACTAATATGGGTTAAATGTTCATAGGATAGACGACGTTTTGCCAACCAGTCAGCTAACCCCATACATCCTACCCCAATGGTGCGATAGAGGTTGTTGTGATGTTTAGCCGCTTCAAAAGGAGGATAAGTTAAGTCTATGGTATTATCCAATAACCTAACAGAAATTTTGCAAGCTTCTGCTAATTCAGATTCTTCTAAATTAGCTAAATTAAGGCTTATCAAATTGCAGCAATGGGATTCTTGACCGGGTTTAACATTAGAGAATGATTCGGTACATTGTCCGGTCAAAATACCGTTAAACATTCCTAAATGACGTAAGGGTTCATTAAAGCAATAAGTGTCATCTCTACGGCAAGTTAATTCTACCTCAACAACTTTAATAAATTGACTTGCTTCTCTAGAGGGTTCTCTTAATGTCCATTGTAAGCGATGGGTTTTTAGTCCTAGCTGTCCTAATTGAAATAAACCGATAGAAGAAATCAGTAAGCGATATTTTGCTTGACAAAGATAATCTTTATCACTTCCTTTTCCATCTGGGAGAAATTGATCACCCATCTCATCCATAGGAGTCACTTTTGAGTCAACGCCTAATGTTTGTAACATCAGACGAATATCTAGCAAAAATTGTCGATTCACTGAGGCAATTTCTAAAGATTCATTTGAACCATTCCGCGCCACTGTACCCTCAGCATCTAATAATCCGGCTAACCACTCTAAACGAGATTTAATCGTATATCCATTTAAGGGAACCGTAAATTTAGCCGCAATATCTAAAGGAAGTTTACAGAGCAAACGATCTTGTTTTACATCATCGCAAATAGCAATAACATTTCTCTGGGTAGTGATATCTTTAACAAGATTTTTCTTTTCCCCATATAAATCTAACTCTGGATATCTAGAGAGCGAATAACTACCATCACCCGAAAACAAACCGGAAGTATAAGCATCGGGAAAATCGAGATCATTTTCGGATTCCACTAAAGGTAAACGGTATTTAATCAGTTTATCTCCTGGGTTTAAGTCCTTTGCTTGTACTAGACGAGGTTGGGAACGGTAACTATCTTGCACCCAGAAATGATGATAATAAGTACACTCTAAATCTTCCCCATTGGAGAAGTGAACTTTTAACAAAGGTTGGTTTTCACCGGTTTTTTTAATTAAAACCTCTGACCATTCTGAACCATTCCAAATGTTAACCTTTTCTCCTACTAAGTCAGCAATGGCAATTTGACCTCTATCGGTTAAAATTTTGGTTTCTCCGGCCACACAGAGATTAACCCCCGGTATATAACCCTCATGTTTATTTGGGTTTGCCCGGTTGATGGTATCTTTAAAAGCGAGATAGGGCATACCGGTTTCTAGTTGCGATCGCATGATATGCTTAAACAACTCTCGCGCATTTACCCGTTTATATAAAAGTATTTCTTCGTTTAAGATAGCCGCTTCTATTTTGGCGTAAACCTTTTCAAATTCTTCGCCCCAAAGTTCAGCTAATTCAATACCAAACTTGGTTCTAACTTCATAAGGATCGACTAATGTCCAGTCTTGCTTATGAATTACCCGCCGCATAAATTCGTCTGTGATCACCAACTGGGGAAAGATATCATAAGCTTTGCGGCGCTGATCTCCGTTTTCGGTTTGCATCTCTAGAAATTCAGGGACATCGAGATGCCATATATCTAAGCTAATGGTAACGGCACCGGCGCGTCTACCGCCTTGGTTAACGGCGATCGCCGTATCATTGAGAATTTTAATCCAAGGAATGACTCCCCCAGAGGCGTTGGGTTTATTCATTACCCAGCTACCGGTGGCGCGAATACGACTTACATTGATGCCAACTCCGCCGCCATTTTTTGAAATTCTGGCAGTATTGGCTATTTCTGAGAAAATACTTTCTAAATTGTCGTCAAGGGCACTAATGAAACAACTGGTTAACGAACCATTGGGAATTCTCAGGTTTGCGAGGATCGGAGTGGCTAAAGATACTTGCCGCTTGGCGATCGCTTCATAGAATTTTCTGGCCCATTTTAAGCGATTTTCGGGGGTTTCTACCGAAGCTAACAATAATGCACAGGTGAGTAAAGCTTCTTGGGGTAACTCATGGGGTAATAAGTAGCGGCTGGTTAATAATACTGCCCCGGCATAATCATAATCTGTATCCCAGTCTGAATTAATCCAACTGCCGGCTTCTTGTAATTCTTGAGAACTATAGACTAATATGCGTTGATCATATAGTTTATTTTCTATCTTCGTTTTAACTGTCTGTTCGTAGTCCCCATATTGATATCCTCGCGCGGCTAATACATCTTTCCACAAACTCCAGATATGCAGTCTGCCGGCCACATAACGCCAGTCGGGTTCCTCTGGGCTACACATTTCCAAGGCGCAGTTAATGAGATTATCTTGAATTTCTCGGGTAGTGATGCCATTTCTGAGGCGGGTAGTCAATCCGGCTTCTAGGGCGATGGGGTTAACGTCTTTACCTGCACAAGCCCATTCTACGACTTCTCGTATCTTAGCAACATTTAAGGCAGCGTTAGACCCATTCCGCTTAATCACTTGGATCTTGCTGTGATGATGGGATAATTGACCCCCTGTACTATTAGAAACAGTAGAGTGATTCCCATTTTGAAGGGAATTTGTACGGGTTGAGGTCGGGACAATCTGTTGCATAGGATACTGAACTTAAGGACTTTGACAAGTGTACGACAATTTAGTCTATATCTCGTTATACCACAGATGTAGAGTAATAGGGGGTTTTGTAACTCCATATATAGAATTTTATAAGATGCGGTTAAGTTTTGATAAACAAAAAGAATGTTTTTTAAGCCTGTTTGATCCCCCATTATCGCCCTTAATAAGGGGGACTTTTTTAGGTTTAAATTTTGGCGGCTTGGTACAAAATTTTAGGATTGAATCTGGGAAAAACCGAAGCTGTTGGGTTATAATGAAAGAATGCAAAACAAAAGGAGGATAGACAACGATGAAGAATATAGTACATATTAAGAATATAAAGAAATTATGCCTAAAATTCTTGAAGATAAAGCGAATAACTTAACTGTTTATATTTACACTAACGATCACGAACCGGCTCATGTTCACATCTTCAAAGGCAGAAAAACAGATACTAACAAAGCTGATGTGAAAATATATATAGGGTCAGAAACCGAACCCCCTAGATTAATAGAAGCAGATCCCAATTTTAAAAATCAAGATATAGTAAAGGCAATGAACTTAGTTGCAAACAATCAAGAACTGTTCTTAGAAAGTGGCATAAAATACATGGCACGTCAATGGAAAAAGGAGTTTAATCTAGAAGGATTACAAGAAGAGATAGAACAAGCTAAAGCCGCTTACCAACAAGCAGAAGCGACAGAACCTTATGCTGAATCAGTATCTTATGACCAAAATGAAAATTTAATTGTTATAAAGCTAAAAAATGGGGCTAGAGTCAGCTTTCCACCCAACTTAGCACAAGGATTAGAAAATGCTTCACCAGAACAATTAGCTGATGTTTGGGTCTCGGCTTCTGGGAGGAGTATTCATTGGGATAGTTTAGATGCTGACTTTAGTCTTGCTAATCTTGTAGCTGGTATTTTTGGAACAAAAGCTTGGATGGCAGAAATAGGACGCAGAGGAGGAAAAGTTACATCAGAAGCTAAACAGAATGCAGCCAGAGAAAATGGTAAAAAAGGAGGAAGACCCAAAAAAAATAATCAAAGTCAGAAGCACTCGCAAGATAGATAAAGAGTAATTGTTATTTAAGTAGATTCACAAATCATTACTTTTTATCTATCTCTGGATATTTATCTAATAATTCCTGTTCTCGTTTTGCTTTAATCTCCCTTATTCTTAATGCCATCGGCGAAGGATTAGCGTACCATTTTTGATATTCTTCCTCTTTCCATCGTCTTAAACGCAATAAATAAGCATCTATTTCTGAACGTTTATGATAATAATAGGTAAGAGTAGCATAAATTTTCTCTAAACTTAAACCGGGAAAATTCGCGGCTATTTCGTTTGGAGAATAACCATTTAGATAACACTCCAAAACATTATCAATTCCGATACGCTCACGCAGTGGCGCGGAGCGCTGTCCTTTAATGCGGATATCATCGGGTGACAAGAAATCAAAATAATCTTCTAGCTGCATGATGATTAATTTTATAGATATACAGCAACCAATAAATTATGTACATAGTCCAATCATAGTACAAAAAAGAAAATAAAATATCTGGCTTCTCTTGGGATAACCCTTCACGGTACTCTAAAAAAGGAGATAACCTGCCGCCATAAACTCATGACAACTGCGAACACCGAAGATGCTGCCAAGCAGATCGCCGCTAAACTCGAAACCCTCCTAGACTCCCAAACCGAAATCATCCCCTGGGAACAAGTTGACTATCACTGGAAACAAAAAATAGAAAGTGCTATCGCTTCTGATACACCGCCGAGTTACCTCATCTATCCCCACACCCAAGAAACCCTCGCCCAAATTATTCAAACCGCTAATGAACAGCGATGGGCAGTCTTACCCTGCGGCAGTGGTAGTAAACTAAACTGGGGAGGACTGGTAAAAAATCCTCAACTTGTCATTAGTACCGCAAGACTAAACCGCATTATCGAACAGGCCACAGGCGATCTTACCGTTACCGTAGAAGCCGGCGTAAAACTGGCGGACCTTCAACAAACCCTCAAACAACATAATCAATTTTTACCGGTCGATCCAGCTTACCCCGAAGCGGCAACCCTTGGGGGTATTGTCGCCACCTCTGATACCGGAAACTGGCGGCAAGGGTATGGCGGGGTTAAAGACCTCGTTTTAGGGTTATCTATTGTTCGTACTGATGGGAAAATTGCTAAAGCCGGGGGCAGAGTCGTTAAAAATGTGGCCGGATATGACATGATGCGGCTGTTTAGCGGCTCTTACAGCACATTAGGCGTAATTTGTCAACTAACTTTTAAAGTTTATCCGCTTCTAGAAAGTTCTCAAACAGTGGTGCTGACAGGTGATGCAAATGGAATTGAAAAAGCTACCGCTACTATCCGTATGTCTAGTTTAACTCCCACTGCGGCTGATGTGCTGTCTTCGGGAATGGTTCATCAATTAGGCATAGGAAAAGGCATCGGTTTAATTTTAAGATTTCAAGGCATTCCTGAAAGTATTACCCAACAGTCTAATCAGGTCAAAATGATCGGGCAAGAGTTAGGATTAATAGATAGTATTTATAGGGAAGATGAAGAAAATCCTCTATGGAAACGATTACAAGAATTAATAACCATTAGCCAGACAGAATCATCGGTAACTGCAAAAATAGGAATAATACCCACTCAAATGATCAGTTTTATTCGTCAATTGGATCAGTTAACTGATGAGCAAGGATTAGGGATGATTAATCTGGGCAGTGGTTTGGGGAGTTTACTATTAGAAAGTGAGGCGGTCTTGAGTCAGTTATCTAAGCTGCGATCGCTCCTAGAAACCGGTCAGGGTTTTCTCACGGTTTTGACAGCACCTAAGCCTATTAAACAACAGTTTGAGCCTTGGGGTTATAGGGGTAATGCGTTAGACTTAATGCGTAATTTAAAACAAAAATTTGACCCCAATAATATTTTAAGTCCAGGTCGGTTCGTCGGGGGTTTGTAGGGGCGCAAGGCTTGCGCCCTTTCCTGACAATAATTTTTATTAAAAATACGTAGAAACCCATTATGCAAACCTCAGAAAATTTAGTTAATAATTCTCTAGAATCGAGCAGTTTTAATTTTCAAAAACAATTAGAAGAAGTTAAAGGGTTTGATCCGAAAAATCCTCCAAAACAAGAATTAATTGATAGTTGTGTTCACTGCGGCTTTTGTTTATCCACTTGTCCGAGTTATCGCGTGATCGGAAAAGAGATGGATTCACCTAGAGGGAGAATTTATCTCATGAATGGTATTAATAAAGGACAAGCGGCTTTAGATGAAACCACGACTCAACATTTTGATACTTGTTTAGGCTGTTTAGCTTGTGTTTCCACTTGTCCGTCAGGGGTAAAATATGATCAATTAATTGCCACTACCCGTCCCCAAGTGGAACGAAATCAACCCCGAAGTTTACAAGATAAGTTAATTAGAACCTTAATTTTTAATCTGTTTCCTTATCCTGCCAGATTAAAGTTATTACTTCCTCTTTTGTGGGTTTACCAAAAGTTAGGCTTACAAAAATTAGTTCGGGCGACAGGGTTATTGAAAAAATTCTTTCCTCGCCTAGCCGCTATGGAGTCTATATTACCCGAAATAACGGCCCAATCATTTACTCAAAATTATCCCGATGTTATCCCTGCCCAAGGTGAGAAACGTTATCGAGTGGGAATGGTTTTAGGTTGTGTTCAGCGTCTATTTTTCTCGCCCGTTAATGAGGCAACCGTCAGGGTTTTAACGGCTAATGGATGTGAGGTGGTTATCCCAAAAACTCAGGGATGTTGTGCCGCTTTACCCGCCCACCAAGGACAAGAAAAACAGGCTCAAGCTTTAGCAAGACAAATGATAGAGAGTTTTGCCGGTACGGGGGTGGATTATGTGATTATTAATGCGGCTGGATGTGGTCATACTTTAAAAGAATATGGACATATTTTAGCCGATGACCCTGAGTATAAGGAAAAAGGTGAAGCGTTTTCGGATCAGGTTAAAGATGTTCAAGAGTTTTTGGCAGAAGTGGGAGTTACAGCGCCGCTTCAACCCTTAACAAAAGGTGATTTAACCATCGTTTATCAAGATGCTTGTCATTTGTTACATGGGCAAAAAATTAGTGTACAACCCCGTCAAGTGTTGCAGAATATCCCCGGAGTGAGGTTGAAAGAACCCATAGATGCGGCTTTGTGTTGCGGCAGTGCCGGAGTTTATAATATGTTGCAGCCGGAGGTAGCTGAAGAGTTAGGACAGCAAAAAGTGACGAATTTATTGAATACGGGTGCGACGTTAATTGCTTCTCCTAACCCGGGTTGTTCTTTGCAGATTAAAAAGCATTTAGAATTGCAGGGTAAACAGGTTCCTTTGATGCACCCGATAGAGTTGTTAGATTGTGCAATTCGTGGGGAGAAATTGAAATTATAGTTCTCATACTCCCCCCTTAATAAGGGGGGTTGGGGGGGATCATTTTTTGTCCCTAACCCTGAAGGAAAAGGCTCTACGGACGAAGCCTGCGAAGGCAGGCTAAATTATAATTGTACATCTACCCGATAAGATTAAATTCTCCCGCCTCTAATTAACCAACCAATAACGCCGCCTATTCTACCTGTGGCAAAAAGCAGACCATCCTTACTAAAAGCGACAGATGAAACAACCTGCGAATGACCGATCACAGTCTCTTGAAGAACCCATCTAGGAAAAGCAGAACAACCCGATGGCCTTTGAGATACTGTTTGTTCAGGTTCAGAAGATGGAGAAGAATTTGCAGAAGTGTCATTAACAAAATCAGTTGCGTCAGTTTTAGATGCAGAGGTTTGATCAGAAAAATTAGGGTCAATTTTTTTTTTCAACTTAAGGATAGCAACTTTTTGAAAATCGGCTTCTGCTCGCCGATCAAAACCCAGTTTAGATAAAATAAAAGCACGAGATTGATAGGCTTCAAGATAATTCGGGTTAAAACGAATGGCCTGAGAAAATGCGTTAATTGCCTCTTGATACTTTTCCTGTTGAATATATTCTATCCCCCGTTGATAAAAAGTTTCAGGCTCAGTTTTTTTAGTGGTCATTCCCCGATGGAACTTTGTCTCAGGAGAACCCGGTTCATAGTCTTTTAACGCCTCATAAGCTTCTAAAATTTGTTTAAATTTTATCTCGGCTTCTTTTTGCCGTTGAGGATCATTCGGGAAACAGTCGGGATGCCAAATTTTAACTAACTGACGGTAAGCCGCTTTCACTTCTTCGGGGGAGGCTAATGGTTCAAGTCCCAGAATCTCATAGTACAGATATATAGTCATCTCGCTTCTGAAAAACAACGGGTTCTAGTTCTAGAATTCCCCATTTTCCCAGTTTCATTAACAGATCCTGGCCTGAATTTGAGCCAAGTCAATTCTAGTGCCGCCAAGTATAGAAATATACTAATAATCTTATGGATGTTTCATTGACATCGGGTTAGAGAAAGATAATCTAAATAGGCAGAAGTTTTTTGCCCTCTACCAAAAAAGATAGAATTTCTGTGAATCAATTGGCAATAAAGGGACAACTTGACGCACAATAAAAAAGGAGAACACCGAAGGAGTAAGCCCTCATGTTGCCCTACATTCTAGCGATCGCCATTGCTGTCTACAGTTTAATCCTTTTCAGTCAGGCTTTTTTTTCCCCAGTTATTCATCGTAAAGATGATTTTTTGTGGAGTGGCATCGGTTTATTTTATGCTCTAGTTCTGTGGTTGTGTGCCGGACTCATCACTGGCGCAGTTTTGTTAGGACAAAGTGCGGCTGTAATTCTGATCATCTCCTTCGGATGGCAAATCGCCAAATTAAGACGAGCGATCGCATATCCTGATCAACCCGTTGCAGAATTCTCCGTCGTGCAATGGGTGCAAAACCGCCTAGGTTCCCCTAAAGCGAAAAAAGCCTCGCCTGCACCTACTCCCCAAGAAACCCCTCAAGCTACCCCCTCACCGGCGGCAGAAACTTTTATTCCCCCTGAAAATGAGGCAGCACTCGCTTCACCCTCTCTAAGCGTTACAGAAGATTCTACAACTGAAACCGTTGCTCAAGAAATTCTCGAAACAGTAACAGCAGAAAACATAGAAACACCCGTTACGGTAGAACCCGAAACCGAAGAAGAGGTTTTTGTTGTGGCGCAAGTGGAACAACCTCAACCTATCCCTGAAGAAACCCCGAAAACGTTGAGCGAATTTCCCAAAAAAGCTACTGTAGAAGATACAACTCCCGCTCCAACTCCACCTAAAACTAAACAAAAGAAAGGGTTCTCATGGAAAAACCTATTCGGTTTCGGCAAAAAGCCTACTGCTCAACCTAAACCGGCAAGCAAAATTCAGGCGATCGCTCAATCTGAACCGGAAATTGAATTTGACGAACCCTCCAATACAACCGAACCTCTGGAAAAAACCCCTTCTCCCTCTCCATTAAAAGATCAACCGACTCCAACAGCCGCCACTCCCGAAAATTCAGCCGAGGATGAATTTGAAACTTATGTTCCTGATAATCACGAGGAAACGGTTATAGAAGCTTATCGATCACCTGAAGAAGTTACCGAAGAAACCACAGATTATGTATTTGAACCGTTTGTTGCTGATACAACCGCAGAAACGGTGATTGAAAATCAGCCTGAGTTAGCTAAATCTGAAGCTGAAGTGAATCAACCAACTCCCTCTCCCCAAGAGAAAGTTACTCCCATTGTTGCTGATACTGCCGCAGAAACGGTGGTTGAAAATCAACCTGAGTTAGCTAAATCTGAAGCTGAAGTCAGTGAACCCACTGCTTCTTTTGAAGAGAAAGTTACTCCCACTCAACCGGTTGAATCTAAAGAAATTGAGCCGCTAACTGATAAAAAAGAGTCAGAGGTAAAAGAGGAAAAATCCGATAAAACTGAGTAAACTTTTGAACAATAGAGGAAGGTTAAAAATTTTATTATTGTGATGCTGTTATTGATTAACAGCATATCAACTTTTTTGCTTAAAATATGGAAACAAGAAAAATATTAATCGCTACTAAAACTTACCCGTCTATTAGTAGAAAGTATAGAGAAACGGTCTGTACAGCAGGGATATTGCTGGATGACCAAGATAATCCTTTACAATGGATTAGAATTTATCCTATTAGATATCGTGAGCTAGAGTTTGATAAAAGATATCCACGATGGTCAATTATAAGAGCTAAAATTGAAAGAAATGATTCAGGCACAAATATATGGATTTCTCCTGATCCTGAAAAAGCCAATCAGGTTTTAAAAAATATTGCTAAAAAAGCGAAGGGGAAAACGGTATTATTACTTTGTGCTGAAATGGATTGTAAACGCTGTCATCGCGTTGAAGTAGCCAATCAATTACAAAACTTAATTCACCATCAAATAAAACATTTAACCTAAAAGAAAAAAACAAACCTTCGTGATATCATATCCTGCCGCTTACACCAGTTTCATTAATACTAAAAATATGATGAATGGCGTTAGGATATACCAGGTAAATAAGTGTGGTAGGGGCAATAGTAAAACTTGTTAAATCTCAAAATGATAGACAAAATGCAAGTTTTTATAGAAAAAACGAAACCCTAAGAGTCTAGCTGAATCTCTTGGGCTGAGGCTGAAACCCTTATGGTTTCGTTGTTATTCGCTATTTTTTGACAAGCCGATGATGAGATTTGAACTCACGACCATTCGATTACGAATCGAATGCTCTACCACTGAGCTACATCGGCAGACAGAATTATAGTATAACCCAAAATAGCACTAAAACGCCAAAGCAAAAGCAACATGAGCAACAACCGCCCCTCTAAGACAAACTCTCGCCCTAAGCTTGATCCAGAAAAATTAGCGCGGCTCAAAGCCGAAGCGAGTGCCCCCTATAAAGGTTTTAGAATCTTCTTCTATTTCGCCTTTGGGGCTTCTGGATTGATCGGTGCTGTGGTATTTCTAGCCAAATTAGCGGCAGGCGCAAATGTAACCGAGGCTTTGCCTAATTTCGCCTTACAGGTGGGTCTTGTGGCTTTGATGATCTGGCTGTTTCGCTTAGAACAAAAAAGCAAATAAGTTAAAAATAGAGACGCTCTAGGCAACGTCTCTACAGGGATTAGGGGATCATTTTCTATAAGGTAATTATTTAAGCTCAAAAACAGCTAATATTACCTTAAATATCTTTATTCCTCAGCCTCAACCGGCTCAAATTCTTCCTCGTCTTCACTGGTAGACCCTGCAAAAGACAGAGAAGCAATATCAAGTTTTTCCCGCACTTGCTTTTCAATTATGACTGCTGTGTCGGGGTTTTCTTCTAAATACTTAACGGCATTATCTCGGCCTTGGGCAATATTATCGCCGTTATAGCTATACCATGCCCCTTTACGGGTGATGACATCGGTATGTTCTGCCATGTCTATCATGCAACCCATCTGGGAGATCCCCTTGCCAAAAATAATATCAAACTCAGCAATTCTAAAGGGAGGCGCTACTTTATTTTTAGCCACTTTTACCTTAGCGCGAATTCCATATTCTCCCTCACTGCCTTTTTTGAGGGTTTGAATGCGACGAATGTCTAAGCGCACCGAGGCATAAAATTTTAAAGCCGTTCCGCCTGTGGTTACTTCTGGACTGCCATAGGTAACACCTATTTTTTGCCGCAATTGGTTTAAGAAAATGACTACACAGCCAGATTTACCAATATTACCAGCAATTTTTCTCAGGGCTTTACTCATCAGTCGAGCCTGTAGGCCCACCTGATTATCCCCCATTTCTCCTTCTATTTCAGCCCGAGGCACTAGGGCGGCTACAGAGTCTACCACTACTATATCTACCGCCGCCGATCTCACTAATTGATCGACTATTTCTAGGGCTGATTCCCCTGTATCCGGTTGTGCCACTAGAAGGTTGTGAATGTCAACGCCTAATGCTTCAGCATAGGTTGGGTCTAAAGCGTGTTCTGCATCCACGAAAGCGGCTACTCCGCCAGCTTTTTGCACTTCGGCGAGCGCATGAAGGGCCAAGGTGGTTTTCCCTGAACTTTCAGGCCCGTAGATTTCAATCACACGACCTTTAGGTAAGCCGCCTCCCAAGGCTAAATCTAAGGTTAAAGCACCACTCGGGATGGTTTCGACTCGCATCCGCGCCGCATCCCCTAAGCGCATGATCGATCCTTTCCCGAAGCTGCGCTCTATTTGATTAAGGACTAAGTTTAAAGCTTTTTCTTTATCAGGATTGTTGGTAATGGTAGCCATTAACGTCTCACGCTGTTTATAGGAGGTTTTTTGATTAGCCATTAGTTATTAGTCATTAGTCTAAGGTCAGTTTTTCGGTACATACTTCGCGCCATCAAAGTGCCTGACAAAGCTGATCACTAAAGGCTATTAACTAAGCACTAGCTTAATAGTACATCAGTATTTGACTATTGTAGCTTTTTTTGATGGAAATTGTTCTCACTGTATAGTTTTGCGATCGTTTGAGTCATCAGTGAGAATACGAATTATAACCAAGGGCGGCTTACAAGTTCTAACTGGCTAACTTGATCTCGAGTGAGACTCCATCCGAGCGCTCCCGCGTTTTGGGCTGCCTGTTGGGCATTTTTTGCCCCTGGGATAGGAATGACATTTCCTTGAGCGATTAACCAATTGAGGGCGACTTGAGCCGGTGTCTTGTTATATTGGTTTCCTAGCTCACGCAAAAGGTTTAACAGGGGGACAATTTTTTCTAATCCTTTAACACTAAAACGAGAGTCAAGGCGACGCGCTCCATCAGGAGTTATCGATTTTTCTGGGCTATATTTACCCGTTAATAATCCTTGGGCTAGAGGACTATAAGCTAGAATCGTTACCCCTAATTCTTGAGCCGTGGCCGTAATTCCCTGTGTTTCTATTTTCCGATATAGCAGAGAATATTGCACCTGATTAACAGCCAAAGGAATGCCCCGTTTTGCCAATATTTGATGAGCATAGGCCATTTGCTCACTCGAATAATTACTAACCCCAATACAGCTTATTCTACCTCGTTCTACTTCCGAAGCAAGGGCGTTGAGCAAAGTTTCTTGACTCATCAAGAAAGTAAATGGCCAATGAACTTGATATAAAGTAATTTTATCGAGTTGTAAACGTTTGAGACTATTTGTCAGGGCATCATGAACAGCATCGGCTCCAAAACGCCAAGGGGCAGGGCCGTATTTAGTAGCAATATCTATCGGACGGTGGATTTTTTTGATAAACCGTCCTAGTAGTGATTCGGATTCTCCTAACCCATATACTTCGGCTGTATCAAAAAAGGTAATTCCGGCTTCTACTGTTGCCGTAAAAGCCGCTTCTACATCAGCCGAATTGAAGGTTTTTCCATAGTTCCAAAACAGTTGATCTCCCCATGCCCATGTCCCAATACCAAGGGCAGTCACAGAGGGGCCATTTTTTCCTAGGGCGGTAGTTTGCATGGTTTTAAGGATTTTTGCGGTTTTTCTATTTAGTTTATTTATCTTAACAAAGGGGTTTTATAATATTGAGAAATCAACCAAATAGTTGATCTCTTAATGGATATGGGGGTTAAGATTTAATTGACGTGGTTGAGAATAATCACTTAGTATATTGCTCAATCACTATTTTTTAACGTTTTGTTAACTGTGATCATGAAACTAACAAAAGTCCTTCTCATTTTGGCTTTTTCCTTTGTATTGGTAAGTTGTAATTCAGGTGGTGGCGGCACAGGAGGGTCTTCTCCTTCTCCAGAGGCCACCACTTCTCCTGATGCGGGGACTTCTCCTTCTCCAGAGGCCACCACTTCTCCTGATGCGGGGGCTTCTCCTTCTCCAGAGGCCACCACTTCTCCTGATGCGGGGGCTTCTCCTGGGGCTTCTCCTGATGCTGGGGCTTCTCCTGGGGCTTCTCCTGATGCGGGGGCTTCTCCTGGGGCTTCTCCACAATAGAAAATTTTACACAGCTTTAAAACCTAATCGTTTAAGTGTGGTGTAGGAGGGGTTAAGTTGTTAGCAAATAAGATACCCCTCTTATTAATTTTCGGCGCTACTGACGGTGATTGTTATCATAATGAATCCGGGTTCCTGCCCACTGCAACTTTTCTCGAATTGTCTGATAAAAAGAGTAACTTTCCCGCAAAATAATAAAATTAGCATTAAAATCAGCTTTTCTGACTCCTACCCATTGTCCGGGCCAAATAGAAGAAGCTAAAACCCCATCAGTCCAAAGTTTGGTATTGAGTTCGTAATCTCCTAAAGGCCAGATATTGACCACTGAAGCTGGGGGTATCACAATAGGGCGACTCGAAAGACTTAAAGGACAGATGGGGGTAACAGCGATCGCTTCCATCCCTGGATGAATAATGGGGCCATTAGCCGAGGCTGTATAGCAGGTTGAACCGGTAGGAGTAGCCACCAGTAAGCCATCCCCCTGATATTGATCCACAATTTCCCCATCTACCTCCATTTCTAAAAAACTGGTAGGCATTCGATCAATACTGGCCGGTTTGACACACATTTCATTGAGGCAATAAAAGTGATCGCTCACCGCCATAGGAGAGAGACGGTCCCCCTCGTACAGACAAGCTTCTAGCATCATGCGTCGTTCTAGCGCATAGTGATCGTTTAGTAAGCGATCCCATACTTGTTCGCTATTAGTAAACTTTTCAAAGGGTTCAGTGAGAAACCCTAAATGTCCTCCCACATTAACCGCTAAGATAGGAATGCCTTGGGAGGCGAGATGTCGTGCGGCGGCTAGGACAGTCCCATCACCCCCAAGAATAACCGCTAAGTCAATATTTGAGGTAGTAGAAGCCAAAAAAACGGGATAAGGGTTGTCTTTATAACCACTCGGCCCCATTAAGACTTTACATTGCCGGGCTTCCAACTGTTTAGCACAGGTTTCTGCCCAGATTTTACTCTGAGGATCACCGGCTTTATGAGCGATAATAACTTGTTTTAATTCCACTGTTGTTAAAGGTTAGATGTTAGGGAGTAGGGGGAAAGGAGAACGACTCATGACTAATGACTCATGACTAATATATAAAATCTGCTAATCCCAGATAGCGAATCCCTTGGGGAGTAACTTCAAAGCGACAGGGTAAAACCTTTACCCCTGCATCCACTGCGGAGCGTAAGAGTTTCGCATAGTCGGGATCGTAGCGAGTGCCACTCTGAAAGCCCCTACAATCACTACGATTAATAAAATACAACATTACGGCTTGAGAGGAGGGCAACAACGCCATCATTTCTCGCAGGTGTTTTTGTCCCCTTGTAGTGACTGTATCAGGAAACATAGCAATTTGGTTTTCTGCTAGGGTGGTATTTTTCACTTCTAAATAAATTTTAGATTGAGTGTCCTCATTACTCAATAAAAAGTCAATGCGGCTTTTCTTGTCTTTACCATAGGGGACTTCCGAGCGAAATTGAGTATAATGCCCTACCAATTCTAAAAATAGATTTTGTTTAAGAGCTAATTTAATGACTTGATTAGGCAGTGCCGTATTAATTCCCACCCAAGTTTGATCTACCTCGATCATCTCCCAACTATAGGCTAATTTCCGGGTCGGGTTGTGGCTTTCACTGATATAGACTCGACTCCCGGGAGTACATACCCCGATCATCGGACCTGTATTTTGGCAATGGGCTGTAATAATTTCTCCAGAGGCTAATTCAATATCTGCCAAGAATCGTTTATATCGTCGCTGTAATATTCCAGGAATAAGAGGGGGATACTGATAAATAAAAGCAGGAGACATAGAAAATTATTTAAAGGTTATTTTTAGCTTCAAAATAGGCTTGAAAATATTGAGTATATAATTGACAACTTGAGCTAACGGTATTGCCTTTAGATTGAAAACGAACTAATCCTAAACTTTGTAACTGAAAGGCTTGTATTAAATCTAATTCTATAGGTTTAGAGGATAGGACAACCTTAGCCAAGCCTTGTTCTAGCCCTTCATTTTGCTGTTGTAAATTCCAAAGTTGTCTGGTCAAATGATGGCGATAAATATTATCATCGGACATAGGAGAATCCGTCAATAATTCTTCTAAAGTTGTATCTTCATGCCAAATATGATACATAGCAAGGCGAATTAAATAAGGATTTCCGCCCACAAAAGAGCAGAATTTTTCCGCCTGTTCCATCGACCAATCGAGTTGATGTTTATGGGCTAAATTGAAGACTTGTTCAGCCGTTAAAGTTGGTAATTCAATGGGTAAACCGACATTAAAGGGAGATTGATTAACATTGAGGGGAATATACACTTCAGTGGAATGAGCGACAATTAACCGTAATTTTTGCCAGATTTCGCGATTTTTAGCTTCTTCATGCCAGGCCCGTAATAACCCAAAAAAATCATCCGCTAAATCTCTATATTGAAAGAGCCGATCCACATCATCTAATGCTAAAATAATAGGGGGATTAGTCTTAGCCAGCAAATACTCCTCAAAATAAATTTTACAGCTAATTTTGCTGCCAAACATATCATCCCAATAGTCAGATAATTTATTAGGTAATTGTAGCCCCAAAGTCACATTAGCACAAAACCATTGTAAAAATTTATCTAAATTCTGTAAGAGATTACTATCGGCTAACTGTAAGCTTAAGGCAACTGTATTATATCTTTGCCGGGCTGCTTGAGTAAGAATTCTCATCATTAGGGAAGTTTTTCCCATCCGTCTTGGGGCTTTGATGCGAATTAAAGCTCCGGGTTGAAGAATGGCTTTATAACATTCAGACTCAATGGGGGAACGTTCAACATAAAAATCTGAATGGAGAGGCACTTGCCCTTCAGGTAATTCCGGGCCTTCATGAAGCAATTGCCAGGTTTGTCCGGCTTCTATCTCAGGTTCTCGGCGATAAAAATCACCGGTTTCTAGTACCAAATTAAAAGCTTTAAAGCAGTCTTTAAGGGTTTTTTTATCCACTCCCATCTCACAAGCAAAAACTTTCATTAATGTATCAACAGCTAAACCTGTACGATCACTTAAAGTTTCCAGAGTATATCGATAGCCACCATTTTCTCGTTCTTCAGCTTGTGCTTTAGCTTGTAGTAGTTTTTTTAATCCTTGTTTGGTAAGGATTACACCTCTTTTGCGTCGCCGTCTTGGTTCTTGTTCCTTGCTCATGGTTATCATCTTTTTCAAGCCTGGTGCAGTTATGATTAAAGTTTACATAGCTCTTCTTTTTTCCTGAAAATTTATTGATAAGCCGGCTCGGTTTTTTTGTAGTGTTTTAGCATAATCAAAGTTAAATGACTTGAGCTTTTGTTGATAACAGGTTGGTGAGGTAAACTTATAGGATTACACAGCAAGATAACAAGCATCTGGAGGTTTAAAGCTTAGAAGGTATAATGGTTTGAGTGAAAAATCCTTGACCATAAAGCCTAGACAGGATTTTTGATCCCTTGAGTCAATCCCTTGTCACCTAATCTTAAGTTCGTTGTTAAGATCCTAAACTTCGATTGTATGTTTGTAGGTTTAACGGCACACTAAAAGAGGAAATGAGAATTACACAGTAACTGAGCCTGGAATGAAATACTAGCCTTTTTGGCATCCTATTGTTCCATATATGAACTCTGTTATTGCTTTAGGCTAATTATTCTCAGTAGCCATTGTAACAAAGTTTCTCTACTTTTTAAAGAGAGAATAGGGAGAGTAAAAGCAGATGGGTAAGGTAGCAAATCACCTCAAATCTTTCTGGGAATCTTGTTTATTAGAGCATCGCCATCTCAATAACACTCAGCGACGTGGTTTAGTGCGTTGGTTGTTAGGAGAGAGTGTAGATAAGTTAGAAGATCTGACCACTGAAGAGTTGGCGAGTGCTACCCGGGGAATTATTAATCGTTATCGAATTTTGCAAAAACATTATTTAGGAGTAGCGCCCAAAGAGGCTTATCGTCATCTATTCAACCGTTTAGGAGCCGTATTGAGCAAGTATCCTCTCCTACGTAGTTGGATCACTGCCTCGCCTGAACACCAAAAAACCGTTGTCAAAACGCTTCAGGCATTGATTGAGCAGTTATTGAAAGTTGATCCCTTTCTTCAAACACAACAAAAACAAATTGCTTTATGTACTCAGGATTCTTCCTTGCGTAATGCGTTATTGCTGACAACTCTCGAGGAATACTGCCTGCATTTTATTAACGATTATCCTTTGTTATTCCATCTTTTGTATCATTTTTTACGCCATCAAAGCGAGCTACAAATCACCTCGCAGCAGCAGAAATTTTTGCAATTACTTTCTCGGGAAATTCAGCAAGTCCCTTTCAACGCTCAAACTATGGCTAACTTTCGATCTCCTTTAGGGCAACCAATACGACAGTTTGCTTTTGAGGAAGCTGTGAAAAGTTATCTAGAAACTCAGTTGGTGAGCTAGAGCATTAAGAAAATGATTGGCTGTTTAAAAAATTGTTTTTTTCGGGCTTTTTAACATCTTTGACCTAGGGGAGAAAACTCTCTAGGTTTTTCCCCTTACATCGGTTAATTATTTACCCCTTCGAGTTCGTCCTCTGTTAACTCATATAATTCTTGTAACTTTTGCAATTTCTCCTCATCTGGATGCCAAAAACCGCGCCCATGAGCTTCTATCATGCGCCCAACAATATTACGAAAAGCTTCGGGATTAGATGAGCGTAATTTAGCCGCCATTTGAGCATCTAAAGCATAAGTATCGGCCGCTTGATCATACACCCAATTATCGGTAAATCCGGCAGTTCCTCCCCAACCGATCAAAGCTGTCATGCGCTGAGAAATTTCATAAGCTCCCCCCGAACCCTGATCTGCCATAGCATTTCCCCATTTAGGATTTAATAATTTAGTTCGATATTCCAACCTCAATAAATCTTCTAATTTCCGGGGAGTCGTATCACGAGAAAAACTTTCAACAAAATTAGCCGTTACCCGTTTGCCGCTTTGTTTTTCTGCCGCTAATTTTAGTCCGCCGGTATTGCCATAATATTCTTGAAGATCAGTTAACCCATACTCCACAGAATCAATTTCCTGTACAATTCTTTCACTGGTTTTTAGCAACTCGCTCAGCACTTCAGGGCGTGCTTGTCCTTTATCTTTTCTCCCATAACTAAACCCATTTCTTCCTTGCCAAGTCTTCGCTAATTCTTCAGAAGACTCCCAATTTCCATCCACCACTTGATCATTCACTAACGAGCCAAAATCTCCCGCCGGATTAGAAAATAAACGGGCTGAAACATTCTCAACTCCCTGCGCCTTTAACGCCAAAGCGTGCTTACGAATAAAATTTTCTTCTTCTGATTCTTCTGCCTGAGCCGCTCGTTCAAATAAATCATCCAACAACTCAATAATATTAACAAATGTATCCCGAAAAATCCCCGATAAATTCGCCAAAACATCAATCCGGGGATGTCCCACTTTTTCCAGGGGTTTTAACTCATATCTAACAATTCTTCCGGTTCCTTCCTTAATCGGTTCAGCCCCCACCAATTCTAACAGAATCCCCAAAGATTCACCCTTAGTCTTAATAGCATCCAAACCCCACAACATCACCGCCACCGTTTCCGGATATTTACCCTGTTCATCTAAATGTTGAGCAATAATTTTCTTAGCAATTTCCCGGCCTCTTTCATAAGCCGCCGCCGACGGCATTCTATAAGGATCTAAAGCATGAATATTTCGTCCCGTCGGTAACACACCCACCCCATCCCGTAACAAATCACCCCCAGGAGCCGGCAAAATATACTCCCCATTCAACCCCCTTAAAAGATTGACCAACTCATCCTCATTTTGTCCCAACAAACGAGCAATCTCCACCCCCTCCCTAACCCTTTTTGACAGACTATTTTCCTCTTTTTGCGCGGCAGTCGTTGGACCTCCCCCAACCTGCTGCCTTGTCTTTGCGTCTTGGCGCGACAGAATCTCTTGAAATTCCCACTCCGATAACTCCTGGGCAAAAAAAGCATTCAAATAAGACCGTAACCCCTCCTCATCCGGAGGATTACCCAAAATATGTAACCCCGAAGAAAACAGCCGTTGCTCAACAATTTGTAAATACTCATACACCTTGACAAAATAAGCACAAAGTGCATAACGACTAAACAGCCGCGCATTTTCCACAGTAAAATCAATCCCTAACTTTTGCCCCTCTTCAAAAGGACAATCCGCATCCAAACCCGTATCAACAATTTTCTGACAAATCGGGTCTCTTAGTGCTAAATTCTTGTCAGGATCTTCGCGAAACTCAGCAATCAAATCACGCAAAGCCATCAACTCTTTATATAACCCAGCCCGTCCATAGGGCGGCACATTATGAGAAATCAAAACCCCATAACCGCGACGTTTAGCCAACATCGACTCAGACGGATTATTGGCCGCATAAATATATAAATTCGGCAGATTTCCTAACAAAATATCAGACCAAGAATAGCCCGTATTTCCCAAAGGAGAACCCGGCAACCATTCTACTGTTCCGTGCATACCAAAATGAACAATGGCATCGGCGGCAAAATCCTGTTGTAACCACTGATAAAAAGCCGCATATTGAGGATGAGGGGTTAAATCTTTCTCGAACATTAGCCGCATCGGATCACCCGAAAGCCCCAAGGGAGGTTGAACGCCGATCCAAATATTTCCTAATTGAATCCCCCCAAGATAAAACTCATCGCCAATGGTTTTTATGCCCGTATCCGTCAAAGACTTCCACTGTTTTTCAATGCGGCACCTCAACAAATACCCCAACCATTTTTCTAATTGTTGTACATTAACCCTTGTCCCTGATAAACCCTCCATCTGTGTTAATCTGTGTGCATCTGCTCCCTCATCGGCCTCTTTAACGCGACGGATCAATTCTTCGCCATCTTCGGGCAATTCTCCGACAGTATATCCTTGCTCTTTTAACCCTTGTAAAAATTTTAAAAGCGAGCGGGGGACATTCAATAACGCCGCCGTACCGGTTGCCCCATAACCTGGCGGAAACCCATATAAAATTACCGCTATTTTTCGTTCCGAAGGCAATTTTTTTCTTAATTTAATCCAATTTTTCACCCTTCCTGTGAGGCGTTTCACTCGTTCAGGAATGAGATAAATATCTTCTCCCACTAAGCCGCCTAATGGCACAGTATCAATGGCCCCATCTAACTCCGGTAAGGCATATAAAACCACACTTTGTAAGCCGCCAATGCCCTGTCTGGTCCAAGAATAAATATCTTGAATTAATAACGGTGCAGCGATAATATAAGGGACATTTTTAGCGGCTAAAATTTGTTTAGCGACTTCTACTCTTCTACCGCCTTCCATAGAACCGGCAGGACCTCCCACTAGAGGAAAGCCAATGGTAGACACAATGGAATCGACTTGTACAGCTTCTTTAGATAAAGAAGGAATAGCCATATTTCCCGCTTGACGTTGTTGGGTTTCATAAGCGGTTGTCATCCAATCTCTAACCGCCACGTGCCCTTCTACGCCATTAATAAAAATTGGTAGGGGGATGAGTCCTTCGGCTTCAAAATAACGAATCAGTTGGGGAATATAGGGCTGTTTAGTAATAACGTGCTTACGATAGAGGAGAAGGCCAACTACGGGAGTTTGATCAACTTTTAAAGATAAATGTTTTTGATACCAATTTAAATAATCTTGAGGAGAGGGAAAATAACCTTGATAGTCGGGATGAAGTAATCCCATGTTAGGGGTTTCGATGACTGTGGGAATTTCACCGATTTTTAAGGCTAAATATTTCTCGGCAATGGTCCAAAACATAGCGGCGACATTTTCTGTGCCGCCAGCATTCCAATAGCCGTAAATGATGAGCCAGTTGCGTAAGTCTTGAACTTTTTGCGCGGGGATAAATTTGAGCAGTTTTGGTCCGGTTTTGAGAAAGCTAATATAGCCGGCGAGTTTATCTTCTTCTTTGCCGCTTGAAAATTTACTGAGGATAAATTGAATGGGTTTCGGCATTCCTTTGGGTTTATCGCCGATGACGAATTTACCCAATTGAGTGAGACTCATCAATTCTAGGGCAGATTCAAACACGAGGCGGATGGGGATGTGTTGCACTCGTTGACGTAACCACATCACTTGATCGTAATCAAAGATAAGACTGCCGAAGAAAACTTGAGCGTCTTTGAGGGCAGTTCCGACGACTTCGGGTGTTTCTGAGAGGGCGCGATCGCTAAATACCTGTATGTCTAATTGCGGACAGCGTTCAGTGGCTAACTCGGCGGCTTTGCGGTATAAGTCAGCGTTAAAGGATTCAAAACCGGCGATCAAAACGATGCGTTTCATATCTCAAGGAGCGCAAACTTTGTTTAAGGTATATTGTAGCGATTTTGAGCAGGTCAACTACCCCGACCCGAAGAAGGCGCTCTTGTCGGGGCTTGTGTCTAGACTCCACCTCAACTCCAAGAATCTTTGCAGACTCTTAGCTTTGGCTTCCTCGTCTGACACATCAGGGGATGCTGACAAAATCCCCGTACTCATCCAGTCTTGCCGAATAAGTAACGCTTTAGTCACTGCTCCTCAAGCCATCAAAGCCGCCCGAAGTGCAAGCTCAAATCGAAAATTCCTCAAAGTACAATAGGGATGGTGATTACGAGGAGTGTACAAATATGAAAAATTTTTTGACGGTTTTCGCCTTGATGGTGTCTGTGTCAGGGATTGCGGTTTCTCTGGCTAGAGAGGAAGTGAGATGTTATCTAGGTTTATCATCAAGCGCCTGTCATTCAACCGATGAGAGTCATTTATCTCCCCGAAAGATTCACTTTTCGGAGTCGGACCGTCGTTCATCTTCTCCAAGAGAATCTTCTACTCAAAAGAGGGAAACTCAACAGCATCACGAGCAAACTCCTGAAAATGAGCCGCTTTCAAGAGTGGAAGAGACTCAACACAATAAAGAGGTTAAAGATGCTACCCCTTCAGCTTCTTCTAATTCATCTCAAGAGGTCACCCTTACAGACCCCTCTCCTAAAGTCGAAGAACCCCCTACAGCCGCTCCTGAAGTTACAGCTAAACCTACTGAACCCACTAAAGAAGTTTCTGCCTCATCTTCGGAAGCTCAACCCTTAACTCATTCAGTGGAACTAGAAGTTATCCCTCCGCCTGAAGATCATAATTCTACTCAACCCCATCAAAACCATTAAGCACTGACATTTAACCTCTTCTCCAACCTCTCGGCTGGTAGGAGAACCGGACAACAGGAAAGGCGCAAAGTAGACGTTCTTTTAAGCTTGACTCTTTGCGCTTGTCCCTTGTTAAATTAAAAATTGAGAAAGGCTATATCTTGTTCATCGGAAATTACGCCACAATTTTTCATTGATGCCAATGGGATCTACTTCGCCGCTTGGACAGCCTAGGGGAACGTTTGGCGCTTTGGCTAATAGGCTCTTGAGATCAGGATCACGATCAATATTGCCTCTGAGATTAACCCACAGTTCTGTGATCATTCTTTGTTGTTGTTGATCTATATCATTTTCACACTTGATTTGAACTTTATCGCCTGCTCCATTGCCAAAAGTTTGCTCAAATTTGTTGCGGATCTGGCTAGAATTGAGGTCCTTGCCGATATTAGCCACGAGCAAATTTCGTACCTCAGAATTATTAATTTTGGTTAGCAAGGTCATGGCATCTTGAAAATACTGCTCTGGAGATGTCCCATAGCAAGTACCATGTTTATACCATTCGTGTAGATGTAAATTTGAGGCTACACCTGGCATAACCACTCTTAACCTAGTGAGAGTATCTGGGGATAAATTGATAGGTGGCATTTCTGACCATCTATTCTGTTTATCTAGTTCTTTAATACGGTCGCTGACATTACAGTATATATTAGTGCTTGGTTGAGGCCAAAGTCCATGTAAGGCTAGGTTTGTTGCTTCAAAGTTTTTATCAGTACGATCGATACATTCTGGTTTTTTTGGCTTTGTCTCGCAAAAACTTGGCTGCCAGCTTATAGCAAGCAGGTAATCTGAAGGAGAATTAACAACTGGAGTTCGGCTTAATTGCCCGCACTCGATGTTTACCCAACGAACGGGGGGTTTAGCATCGTCAATTGTGATCAAATAATAAGAAGCATCTTTTTGATTTTTGCCCACCACTGGATAGCTTTTTTGGGGAGAGACTTGTACATTTCCAGGGTTGGCTCTTGTTTTGATAGACTGCACCGCTTGGCAAGTTTTTTGTGCAGTGAACGTGCCCTTAATTTCTACTATAGCCCAAGCTGAATTAGCCCAAAAAGTTAACAGCAAACAAAGAATGGCCGTTAAGCAAAAAGTTTTTTTTAAAGTCATTGTGCCTATCTCCTTAATTATAGTTAATCTGTGAGTAAACTACGATTTTTACTGTTTTCAGAGCCGGTGTTCGGGTGTTCCCTTCACACAACGAAAATTGTAATGATCAAAGCGATTAACTATAAAGTATGTACCACCGACAACAGAAGTTAACTGTGAGGTCCGGCGCGGACAAGCGCGGTACTCCTGCCTTCGGTCGTCCCTGCCGGAGCGCCGAGGGAGTGGGGAGTAGGAAAGGGAAAAGAGCGAACCTGATGGGCTATAAAAACAAGTTGTTTTTCTAAATTACCTAAAAAAAATTTTTTTTGCGCCATATCAACATTATTTTTTTATTTTTGCCATTTTTGTCACATCCAACTCAGGTGGTCATAAGACTTAAGTTTCTCTTATCAAAAATTTATTCTATGTTAATCAATTTAAGCATTGACAAAATTCTATGGCTGCGGGTATGATTACTGATGAAAGACGGAACAGATAACCATCTCTGTTCTCTGAAATTGCCTACTGCTGTCAATTTCAACCAAGTCTTTGAGTTAATTTAATTAGGACTGCTATGAGTCACTTTTTCAGCCAGACGATCTGGTTAGTCCCCTGCTATGCCTTAATAGGGGCTATCCTTGCTCTCCCCTGGTCACCCGGTATTATTCGTCAAACCGGACCTAGACCTGCCGGATACATTAATATGATCATGACCCTGACGGGGTTCATTCATAGCTTACTAGCTATCTCAGACACTTGGAAGATGCCGCCACAGTATTTATCCTTCAATTGGCTGCATACATCGAGTTTAACCATTTCTTTAGACCTGGAAATTACGGCGGTTAATATTGGGGCGTTGCTCCTCATTACTGGCTTAAATTTTGCCGCCCAAACATACGCCATTGGTTATCTAGAAATGGACTGGGGTTGGGCGAGATTTTTCTCGTTAATGGCCTTGTTTGAAGCAGGGATGTGTTCTCTAGTTTTATGTAACTCCCTGTTCTTCAGCTATGTGGTGTTAGAAATTCTCACTCTAGGTACTTATCTATTGATTGGTTATTGGTTTAATCAATCTTTAGTGGTAACGGGTGCTAGAGATGCGTTTCTCACCAAACGGGTTGGAGACTTAGTTTTATTGATGGGGGTAGTGGCCTTATTACCCTTAGCCGGCACTTGGAATTATACCGAGTTAGCCGCCTGGGCAAAAACAGCACATCTCGACCCGACGGTAGCTAATTTGTTATGTTTAGCCTTGATCGCGGGTCCGTTGGGTAAATGCGCGCAAATGCCGCTACATTTGTGGTTAGATGAGGCGATGGAAGGCCCAATGCCGGCTACGATTTTACGGAATACGATCATCGTGTCTACTGGCGCATGGGTATTAATTAAACTCCAACCGGTGTTGGCCTTATCGCCTACTACTCTAGGGGTAATGACCACCATAGGATCTCTCACAGCTATTTTAGCCGGATTAATTGCTATTGCCCAGATTGATATTAAACGGTCTTTATCCTATACCGTCAGCGCCTACATGGGATTAATTTTTATCGCGGTAGGAACAGGACAAACTCAAGTGGCTTTAAACTTGTTGTTAACTTATGCGATCGCCATGTCAGTGTTGATTATGAGTATTGGCGGCATAGTTTTAAACAATATTAGCCAAGACTTAACTCAATATGGCGGTTTGTGGTCGCGTCGTCCTATTTCTGGCATTTGTTATCTAGTGGGGGCGGCTTCTTTAGTGGCTTTTCCTCCCTTGGGTGGGTTTTGGTCCTTAATTGAAATGGCCAGTAATCTTGCGCCGAGTTATCCTTTTCTTTTCGGAGTGTTATTGGTTGTCAATGGACTAACCACTTTCAGTGTCACCCGAGAATTTACCTTAATTTTTGGGGGCAAACCCAAACCCATGACTGTTCGTTCTCCCGAGGGGTTATGGGCTGTAGTATTACCCATGACAATTATGATGGGATTTGCGCTCCATGTTCCTATATTATTAAGTCAATGGAATCTGTTACCGGCTTGGGAAACTTTAGACCTAACAGTGGTCAGTGAGCTAATTATTTCAACGGTTGTTGGTGGTGGGTTAGCCGCATTTATATATCTCAATGATGGCATTACTAAACCGATTCAACTACAACCCAAAGCCTTACAAGATTTCTTTGCTTACGATTTATATACCGCCCAAATTTACAAAGTCACTATTGTTTTTGTGGTGGGGTTGGTTTCTCAACTAATCGCTTGGTTTGACCGATTTATTGTGGATGGAGTGGTTAATTTAGTTGGGTTAGCAACGGTTTTTAGTGGACAAGGTTTAAAGTATAATGTTTCAGGACAAACACAATCTTATGTCTTGACAATCGTACTCGGGATTGCCTTATTAGGGATTGCTCTATGTTATCCTTTAATTTCTTTCCTTCATTAAGAATTGCTCAACTCTAATTGGTTAAAAATCGCGGTGTGGAAATGGACAATAATAAACCTTTAATGAATTTATCTCGTCGTAATGCCATTAAATATGGAGGAGGTTTTCTCGGTACTGGACTTTTAGCGGCTGCCCTTGGCTCAAATTTAAATTCTCCGGAACCAGTTGTTGCTCAAAGTGAAGTAAATTCCGAGCAAGCCTTAGCTCAATTAATGGCAGGCAATAAACGTTTTGTCGCTGGTAAAAGCAAATATCCTAATCAAAATTTAACTCGTTTACAACAAGTTGCTCTAGGACAAAAACCTTTTGCGGCTGTTCTCAGTTGTGCTGATTCAAGAGTGCCGGTTGAGATCATTTTTGATCAAGGATTTGGCGATATATTTGTGGTCAGAGATGCCGGAAATATTGCTACTGATGAAGAAATCGGCAGTCTTGAATTTGGCACTTTAGTTTTAGGAGCAAAAGTCTTACTGGTCATTGGCCATGAAGCTTGTGGGGCAGTTGTTTCTACTTTAAAAGGCGCTGAAGTGCCCGGGAGTATTAGCAGTATTATAGAAGCAATTGAACCAGCAGTCGCCACTTATAAAGGTCAACAAGATAACAAACAAGCCGTCAGACAAGCGGTGGAAGCTAATGTCAGATATCAAGTCAAAACTCTAGAAAAATCTCCTGTATTATCCAAATTAATTCAGGAAGGAAAATTAAAAATAGTTGGGGCTTATTACAGTCTCAGTACCAGAGAAATAACGCTTGTCAGTTAATTCAATTTTTTCCCTAAAGGCGTTCTGTCTTGCGCCTCTAGTCATAAGTTTAACAAAAATCCTTTCTTTATCCCAAATTTAAGCTAAACAGATGCTAAGTACATTACTTTGGTTACCGCTTGTCGGGGCGGCAATAGTTGGATTTATCCCAGGTAACTTAGAGGGCGCAAAACTTCGTCAAATCACCTCAATTTTCGCCCTAATAATTTTCGGTTGGTCAATCTGGTTATTAACTCAATTCGATCTGAGTGTAACGGGATTACAATTTCAAGAATACTTACCTTGGCTGCCTAAAATTGGTTTAAGTTACAGTTTAGGAATTGATGGGATATCTCTGCCCCTAATCGTTTTAAATACACTCTTAACCGGAATTGCCATTTACAGCATCGGAGAAAAGCTAGAACGTTCCCGCTTATATTACGCGCTCATTCTCATCATTAATGCGGGCATTAGTGGCGCGTTAATGGCCCAAAATCTCCTGCTGTTTATAATTTTTTATGAATTAGAATTGATTCCCTTTTACCTCATGATTGCCATCTGGGGAGGGGAAAAACGCGGCTACGCTTCGATTAAATTCCTCCTCTACACAGCTATTTCAGGGCTATTAGTTTTAGCCGCCTTTTTAGGGATCACTTTTTTAAGTGGCGGAACCAGCTTTGATTATGTTGCCGTTCATCCAGAAAATTTTGGTTTAAATACGCAATTAATCCTCTTAACCCTGATTCTTGTCGGTTTTGGCATTAAAATCCCCCTGGTACCTCTCCATACTTGGTTACCCGACGCTTATACAGAAGCCTCTCCCGCTACAGCGATCTTACTCGGAGGAATTCTGGCGAAATTAGGAACTTATGGATTAATTCGCTTTGGTTTGCAACTATTCCCAGAAACTTGGGCCATCATTAGCCCAGGTTTAGCCATCATCGGAACCATTAGCGTGATTTATGGGGCATTGAGTGCAATTGCCCAAAAAGATATTAAACGAATGGTTGCTTATAGTTCTATCGGGCACATGGGCTATATCCTCGTTGCGGCGGCGGCGGGAACAGATTTAAGCATCCTCGGAAGCGTCGCCCAAATGATTTCTCACGGGTTAATTCTCGCCCTTCTCTTCCATCTCGTCGGTATTGTAGAACGTAAAGTCGGCACCAGAGATTTAGATATTCTCAACGGGTTAATGAACCCTATCCGAGGCTTACCCCTCACCAGCGCCTTATTAATTACCGCCGGCATGGCAAGTGCAGGAATTCCGGGGTTAGTCGGGTTTGCGGCTGAATTCATGGTTTTTCAAGGCAGTTTTTCCTCCTTTCCCATTCCTACGCTACTTTGTATCATTGCCTCGGGTTTAACCGCCGTTTATTTTGTCATCCTACTGAACCGCACTTGTTTCGGAAAATTGGATAACAAACACGCTTACTACCCCAAAGCTTTACCCACAGAAACCATCCCGGCTTTAGTGCTAACCGCTATCATCCTCTTCTTAGGCATTCAACCTAACTGGTTAGTGCGTTGGATAGAACCCACTACAGACCTATTAGCGAGGAGTAATATTACCTCTCCCAAAATAGAACAAATCGCCATAAAATAACAACAACTCACTCCTATTTATCTGCGAACAAAATCATCAAAACCCTCACTATCCCCCGAAAAAAAAATGGTAGAAACACCTATCAAGCTGACTAACACAACCACTCCCATCATTCCCCCATCAAACCACGAATTCGCCGATATCATTCATCGTTTAGAAGCCGGCGGTTCAATGCTACCTGATACCCCAGAAAATTTAATGCAAATTATCGGCATATACAAAGCTTACGCCGTGCCGATGGATTTTTACTGGCGGGACTTATTATATATAGCTGAACGAGTCTTTTTAGAACCCCTGCCCTTTTTTAAATATTTTCTTCCTCAAGAATATTTAGACTTACATAATCATTATGCCGGGGATGATGCAGACTTAAGAATCTGGCGAGGAGTAGCCACTGCCCATCCTGAATTATTAGAATTCATGGAAAAGGGTAAAACCTTCAAAGCGCCCAAATTATTCCATCATCTTTGGCATGATAGAATTAACATGGAATTTGCTGAAGCTTGTATGCGGGCGATGCTTTGGCATGGTCGAGATATGGGATGGGGAAAATTTGATGCTTATCTCGACAGCGATGAATATAAAGCTAATGCAGACCGGGCTATTAAAGCCTATTTTAAAAACAATCCTTTGATGTTGGGATTATATAAACTCTTCCCGGATATGTTTTTAGAACAGGTCAGACAATTATCTTATTATTCTAACCTGGGTCTATTCTGGGAAGTGATGGCCCCTGTGTTTTTTGAGATGTCAGATATTTATGATGAAGGGGGTTTTAAAGGGGTTCCGGATGCGATGAATTTCATTGTTAATGGAATTTTCGCGATTGCTGGACGGCCGATTTATCATCATGTTTATATTGGGGATGAATGTTATGAGATTATCCCCAAATCTAAAGGCTTTACTTGGTTATATGAGGCGGCGTTGCCCTATGTAGAAGCAGTCTTTTATCGCACTGCACCTTTCCGAGGTACGAAGTCTTATAATGCCCAAGCTAAACAAGTGCCGGAAGATCAAAAAGACTTTCATTATGGCATTTTATACGCCGATGTTTTCCCAGTAGGAACGGCTGGTATTCCTCCTACATTATTAATGGATGATATGTATCATTTCCTGCCTGATTATTTGAAGGAATATTATGCTAAACACTGCCGGGGTGAGGATGATGTGTTAATTCAATTAGGGATTACTTTCCAACGCTCGATGTATAATGTAACTTCGGCAGTTATTCAGGCTTTACGGCAGGCTTTGCTGTATCCCTTAGATGATACAAACCCTAAACATTTAATGAAAAATCGCCAGTTTTTTGAGGCACAAATGGACCGCTTTAAGCGCCCTGAAGCCCGTTTAAGGGATGTTCAAAACCCAGATTATCGTTAAGCATTTGTAGGGGCAGTGCGGGATGTGCCTGCCCTTTATTCATATTCGGGCAACAGTAGGGGGTTTTCTCTACTTTTTACCCATTAAGATGACATTATCGATGACATGAATAACGCCATTATCGGCTTCAATATCTGCGAGAACCACTGAAGCATTTTTGACTTCAAAATCACCATTAGAACAATCTACAGAAATGAGTGAACCTTCAACAGAAGTCACTTCCGAAACTTTTTCTAAATCGGCTTTAAAGAGTTTTCCGGGCACAACATGATAACAAAGAATGCGGGTTAACTGAGGGATATTTTGTAAAAGAGTGGTAATGGTTCCTGGGGGGAGTTTAGCAAAAGCCGCATCAGTAGGAGCAAAAACCGTAAAAGGCCCTGGACTTTTTAAAGTATCAACTAAGTTAGCGGCACTGACGGCGGCTACTAGGGTTTGGAAATTTTCATTACTAACAGCAATATCAACAATATCCGGCATGGTTTTTAAAATTTGAATTTAGAAGTCACCTTTATATTTTATCGAATTGTTACCCTTTTTTCTAGAGTTAATAAATACTATATATAACAAAAATAACTGTTATTGTTTTATGGGTTTTTGATTTTATGGATAAAATAAATTTTACATAAATAGGTGGGCTTTCAGTAAAGTTTTTTCTATCCTCCCGATATCCTTACCTTTGTTTGCTAACCTGGTTTTGCTGAACTAAAAAGCCTGTCTCAGGAGGGAAAAAGGAGATTTTTTCTCAGCAAATGAGACTAAACTCGCCATAGCTATTTCTGCTTCCCTCCCGAAAAGGCTAATAAACATCATGCCCTAAGCAAGAGGAGAACCGCTTATGTCCACTATTATGGGAACCCCTTTCAATGACATCCTTATCGGCACTGGAGACCCTGACTTCCTCTATGGTCTTGCCGGAGATGACTCTATAGATGGGGATAGCGGCAACGACACCCTCAATGGCGGAGGGGGTAATGACTTCTTAGAAGGGGGGGCAGGCATTAACAGCGCAGACTATTCTGATGCGGCGGCGGCGGTGACAGTGGATTTAGATGCAGGTTCAGCCGCAGGTGGGGCAGGCCATGACACGCTCTCGAACATTCAAATCGTTATCGGTTCAGCCTTTAATGATAGCCTTTACGCTGACTTATCGGTGAATAACAACACCTTGGTAGGGGGTGCAGGGGATGACCGTTTAGATTTGGGCTATTACAATTCATCGAATAACCAGCTACAGGGTGGGGTAGGAAATGACACCCTCATTGCTGATTGCACTTACGGTAATAATGACCTCGATGGTGGTGAGGGAAACGACCTACTAACAGCCGACCAAGTTTTAAATAGCAATACTTTGAGGGGAGGTTCTGGAGATGATACCCTGATAGCCAATGCGGGGGCAATCAACCGGCCACCTCGCCCCGGTTATGGTAATAACTATCTCGATGGCGGGGATGGCAATGACCGGCTGATGGTGGGCGAAAGCTTTGGAGGGCGGGGAATTGCTACCTTAATTGGCGGTGCCGGCGACGACACCCTGATCACTGCATCCGGCAACGACATCCTCGATGGGGGGACAGGTTTTGATATTGTTGATTATTCTCAAGGTGCTTATATAACCCTCAACATGGCCGTTACTGTTACAAATGTCGAGAAAGTGATCGGTTCACACTACGATGACATCATCCTAGGCAGTGCAGATAATGACACCATCCTAGGCAGTAGTTCTAGCTATGTCCCCAAGGGGGGAATCTGGAATCCGCCACCCTCGGATGATGATAGTATCGATGGAGGGTCCGGCGACGACTCTCTCGATGGTCGTTATGGAAATGACACTCTTATAGGCGGTATCGGTAATGATGTGCTGCTTGGGAATGCCGGAGATGACATTCTCAAGGGTGGCGTGGGTGATGATACCCTCAATGGCGGCGCGGGCAATGATACGGTTGACTACTCTGATGCAACGGATGTAGTAGCTGTTAATTTAAAAACTGGTTTGGCTACAGGGGGGGCAGGTAATGATAGTCTCTCCAGTATTGAGGCAGTGATCGGTTCTAAGTTTGATGATAGCCTTTATGGTGGGAATGGCGATAATACCTTAAATGGGGGTGCAGGTAATGACACTCTAAGAGGCGGCTTGGGAAATGACTATCTCGATGGGGAGAGAGGGCATAATACGGCTGACTACTCGGATGCAACGGCAGGGGTATATGTTGACTTAAGTTTCGGTTGGGTTTCCGGAGGTGCAGGAGATGATTTTCTCTACAATATTCAGGCTGTTATCGGTTCTAAATTTAATGACACTATTTATAATGACGGACTGTTGGATAACACTCTGATAGGCGGCGCGGGTAACGATATCTTGGATGCCAGCTATAACTGGGCTTTAGTTCCTCCTAATAACCTTCTTCAAGGTGAGGCGGGTAACGACACCCTCATCGGTGGGGCGGGCAATGATACTCTTGATGGTGGAGTCGGTACTGATACGGTGAGTTATGCTTATGTGGCGGCGGCGGTGAATGTTAATCTGAGTACGGGAACTGCTACAGGGGGAGACGGTACTGATAGCCTTTGGGCCATTGAAGGGGTCATCGGTTCTAGTTTTAATGATAGCCTCACGGGTAGCATGGGTAACGATACTCTAAACGGCGGCTTGGGGGATGACAGCTTAGATGGTGGCGCGGGAACTGACATAGCTAGTTATGTGGACGCGACGGCGGCGGTGAATGTTAACCTGAGTACGGGAACCGCTACAGGGGGAGACGGTACTGATAGCCTTTGGGCCATTGAAGGGGTTATCGGTTCTAGTTTTAATGATACTCTTACGGGCAGCACGGGAAATGATCTTCTATTGGGTGGGTTAGGTAATGACAGTCTCAATGGAGGCGCGGGAAAGGATACGCTGACGGGTGGCGAAGGGGATGATCTTTTAATAGGTGGCCTCGGCAATGATAAGCTGACGGGTGGCACGGGTGCAGACCAATTTATATTTAATAGTGCTAGTGAGGGCATCGATACCCTTAGCGATTTTACTGTTAGTCAGGGTGATAAAATTGTGGTTTCTGCGGCTGGTTTTGGGGGCAGTTTGATAGCTGGTGTACCCATTAGCGCGACGCAATGGGTTCTAGGAACAACCGCGACTATTAACGGCAGTCAATTTTTTTATGATAGTAGCACTGGGCGTTTATTGTTTGACCTAGATGGGACAGGGATAAAAGCCGCTACACAGATTGCTATATTAAGTACCAAGCCGCTTATTGATTCCAACAGTATTGTTGTTGTTTAAACATCGGAGTTGCTCTGCTCTGAGCCAGGGGAGTTAGACTAAAATTAAATTAAAAATTTTGAGGGTAGTTAATATTATGACTGCTGCAATTACCCCTGTTATTTCAGAATCTTCTCTTAATAGTTTACCTCTATGGAAACCCGCTACTTGGGAAGATTATTTAACTTATCGGGATGATCCGTCACCGGAACGGATTAGACTTTATTTTTATAATAATCATTTGCTAGTCGACATGGGCAAAGAAGGGATTGAGCATTCTAGCATCAATAGCTTGTTCAGTATGTTATTAGGTTTTTGGTTTGCTCAACATCCAGAGCAAGTATTTAGTTTATTTAATGGCTGTCTTCTTGAAAAACCGAACACCCAAGCCGGCGCACCTGATCTAGTTTTATATATCGGTGAAGATTATCCCCGTTGGCAAGCTGGAGATAGACGCTACATTAATTTAGAAGAGAATAGAGTGCCTAATTTAGTAGGAGAAATTGCTGATACAACCCTCGCTACAGATTTAGATGAAAAAAAACATCTCTATGCCGCTTTAGGCATTCCTGAATATTGGGTAATTGATGTCAGAGGAAAAAGAGTGTTTGCTTTTATTTTAGAAGAAGGTATTTATAAAGAAACCGATCAATCAGTTGCTCTTGCTGGACTCCCGATTCATTTATTAGAGCAAACCCTAGAACGTCTTGCCCAAGAAAGTAATGGCAGTGCTGCTACTTGGTTTCTTCAACAAATTGTTAATTTAAATCCCCAACTAAAACAGCAAGCTAATCAGGATTAGTATTTAATTATTAAAGTTTTAGGAATAAAAATTAGGTTTCGGTAACTGATCATTAAGTGCCCAATTTCCCAAGTCTCGCAACTTATAATCTAAGGGATCATGAAGGGTAAAGGTGCGAAGATTACGCCAATAACGATCAAATCCATATTTTTTAGCAGTTGCTCTTGCTCCCATCACTTCAAAGATACGATTAGTAACTTCTAATCCTACTCTAGTTGCCGCTACTTTAGCCGTAGCAATGGCTACTGCACATTCTCCTCTTTGAGAGGCGGTTAATAACCATTCTTGCTCCCATGTTGCTTGTAAAGACTCTCCGGCTTGATCCACTAAAGCGGCTGCGGCTTGAAGATCTACCCATAAATTCCCATAATGTTGCAGAATATAAGGGTCTTCGCTGGCACTTTCTACTCCTGATGTTAACCAGGGTTTTGTCGTGGTTTTGGTGTATTGTTTGGCGGCTTCAAATGCTCCTAATGCTATCCCCAGATAAATGTTAGCTAAATTTAATTGAGTTAAACAAGAACGAATAGTATTGAAAGGTTTGCCGGAATGCTCTTTATTTTTGAAAATTTCATCAGGATACACTAGCACATTATTAAAAGAAATGCTGCCGCTATCGGTTTGTCGTTGTCCTATATTATCCCAGTCATCATTAATTTGAATGCCTTCTCGTGAGGTGGGAATGGCTAATACCGTTAGTTCTCCGGTTTCTTGATGGATGGCAGTTAGGGGAAGAATATCAGAATCTTTTGCTCCTGAACAAAAGCTTTTATTTCCCTTGAGGCGAAAAGCGTTTTTTTCTGGGGTTAAGGTTGTGCGTCTATCTAAAGGATTTAAGGCATTACACCAAAACCAGTTGTTTTTAATTGTATTTAAATAAGACTGTTTTTTTTGGTGTTCTGTTCCAAAAATATGAGGGATAATTACCCCTAAATGATGATAGGAAAAAATATGGGCTATTGAGCTATCGACTTTGGCAAATTCACGGGTTATTTTAAATAAGGTTAGCCAAGTTTCGGCCAGTCCTCCATATTCTTTGGGAATAATCAGTTTTAATAGTCCGCTTTCACGGAGGCGATCTCGTTCAGGTTTTGGGGTTCCTCCTCTTTCGTCTCTTTCAATAGCGGTAGCCGCAAATTCTTGGGAAAGTGAGGCGGCTAGGTTAAGGTGATCGTTGGTGGTTTTTGGGTTGAGTAATTGCATTTTTTTGGGATATTTTTCCGCCGATAAACACAGATGAATAGGGATATTTTTTTAGGGGTTTTAATTGAGTATTTGAGTATATTCTAGTTTTTTTTGATTAGATAAGTCAAGGGCTTTTAATATTTGTTCTTTGCTTTGGGTTATGGCTAATTCGGTGCTATGGCGAGGACGGGGTATATTGATGCTAATTTCTTGATGGATATGTCCAGGGTTGCCGCGAAAAATCATGATGCGATCACTTAATAATAAGGCTTCTTCGATATCATGGGTAACTAGAATCATCGTGGGTTTATCGTATTGCCAAATTTCTAACAGATGGTCTTGAAGGGATTTTCGAATAAAGGCATCTAAGGCGCTAAAAGGTTCATCTAAAAGTAATATAGAAGGTTGTGTGATGAGGGCGCGAGCAATGGCAACTCGTTGGGCCATACCGCCCGATAATTGACGAGGTAAAGCCTTGGAAAATTCCCTTAAACCTACTCTAGCCAGAATAAGAGCCGTGAGACTTTTTTGTTGAGATTTGGGTAAAGTTTCTAGTCCAAATTGTACATTTTTTTCCACCGTTAGCCAAGGCATTAAGCGCGGTTCTTGAAAAATAATACCGATTTTCGGATGAGGTTTTTTAATGGGTTCATCGTCAATAAAAACATGACCTAGGGTAGGATATTCTAAACCGGCAATAATTCTCAGTAAGGTGCTTTTTCCACAGCCGCTTGTTCCTACTAAGCTGATTATTTCTCCTTTGTTAACTTCTAAGTTAATGTTATCCAGCGCTAAAAATCCATTTGAAAATCTTTTGCTAACCTTCTCGAGTCTGAGCATGAATTCTCCTTTTATTGATAAGAGTCTTGCCAATAGAGTAAGTGTTTTCCAAGGGTTGCTAGGGCAGCATCGGTCAACTTTCCTAAAAGCGCAAACAGCAAGATACTCGCTAAAATAATTGTTGGACGGCCTGTAGTTTGACCATCCACTAATAAAAATCCTAAACCTTGACTCGATCCCATAATTTCTGCCGCTACAACAAACATCCAACCTAATCCTAAACCACTGCGTAAACCGACAAAATAGGCGGGTAAAGTAGCCGGGAAAAAAATCCGACGAATCAGTTGAAAGTTACTGAGTCGATATACTTTACCCACTTCTACTAGCTTACGTTCTACACTTTTTACGCCGCTCATCAGATTAAGATAAACTGGAAAAAAAACTCCCACAGCAATTAAAGCGACTTTTGAAGTTTCATAAATTCCCATCCATAAAATAAATAAAGGAACCCAAGCTAAAGAAGGAATATTTCTTAAAGATTGTAATAACGGATCAAGAAAATCATGAATTTGTTCAGAATAACCCGTTAGTGCCCCTAATATTGTACCCATTACACTACCAATGATAAAACCCAGAATAACCCGATACAAAGTAATACCAATGTGATGAAAAAGTTCTCCACTAGAAGCTAAAGTCCAAATTGTCTCTATGACTTTTGAAGGTGCAGGAAGTAAATTAGGTGGAAAATACCCAATTAGAGATAATATTTCCCACCCAAACAGGAGAAACAAAGGTAACCAAAAACCTTTTAAACAACGGACTGATAAGAGAGGATATTTGGGCTTGTGCAGTGAGGGAAAGCTACTCATAAAAAATCACTCTCTTGCTCCTATTTACTAGCGATTTTTTCAACAAATTGAGGATCGATTAATTCATTAACGGTGGCAACAACATCAACCGATGGAGCGATCACACCACTTTTTTTTAATACATCTCCTGCGGCGATAATGACCTCTTTCTGTGCCGGACCAATATTAGGGTTAGAAAGGTCTGTTCTTTCTAATTGTTTGGCGGCTACGGCATCGCTTAAGTTGGATTCTTTAATTAATATTTGTTTGAGTTCTTGTGGGTTTTCTCTGGCCCATTGTCGTGCTTTTTCATAAGATTTTAATACCTGTTCTACCGAGTCAGGATATTGTTTAGCAAATTCTTCGCGCACGTTTAATACTCCATAACTGTTATATTCTGGTTTGCGGAAAAATAGATGGGAACCGTTTTCTAGTTCGGTTTTTGCCATTTGGGGGTCTAACCCGGCCCAGGCATCTACATCTCCTTTTTCTAAAGCCGCTCGTCCATCTGCGTGTTGCAATTGTATTAGTTCGATGTCTTTTTCACTCAGTCCAAATTCATTTAAAGCTCTTAGTAAAAAAATATAAGGATCTGTGCCTCTGGTGGCGGCTACTCGTTTTCCTTTAAGGTCGGTAACTGAGCGAATTTTAGAATTTGATTGGGTGACTAAGGCTGTCCATTCGGGTTTAGAATAGACATAGATAGATTTAATGGGATTGCCGTTAGCTTTGCCAATTAAAGCCGCCGCTCCGGCAGTCGAACCAAAGTCTACACTACGACTATTAAGAAATTCCAAGGCTTTGTTACTTCCTTGACTTAATACCCATTCGATTTTGACCTGAGATTTTTGTAAATCTTCTTCTAGCCAACCTTTATTTTTTAAGACTAAACTCACTGGATTATAGTAGGCATAATCCAGACGGATAATCTTAGGATGATTAGAAGTTTGTCCTATTTCTGGATGAGTACAACTGCCCAAAATCGATAAACAAAAGATCAGCGTTATTTCTAGCAACCAGTTGGGTAAATGGGGAAATTTTAACCGCTTGTATTTCTGGTATCTCTGTTTATTTTTTTTCATATTTCTTAAAATTTACGCATCAATTTTGACTTCTTGATGGGGAAAAAGAGGCACTTCTAAATTTAACCAATCTAAGAAGCTCTGATTAACATAACTCGGAGAAATTTCTGCGATAAAATTGGTGTAAGATATGTTTTTTTGAATAATTTTTTCAATGAGAGAACGATAGCCTGAGCGGGTTTTAATAATTAACACGACTTCTGGCTCTTCGATAATTTCTCCTTGCCAACGATAGGAGCAACTAATAGGAAACCAGTTGACACAGACAGCGAGTTTTTTCTCTATTAGTATACGACCGATTTGACGGGCTTCTTCGGTGGTATTTAGAGTCACGTAGTAAAGCTTCATAGCCATTTATGTTTTAATTTTTTCTAAAATTTTATTGAATAAAAAACGACAATAAAACGATTGACGGTGTTTAAATTTTACATCATTGTTTAAATTTTTTTGCCCAAATATTATATGTTTTTGTGAATTAATTTCCCAACAATCCCGAATTTCTGGTCTGAGCTTAAATCGATGGAGGAGTCCACTATCATCATCTATTAATTCTCTTTCTATTGGTTCAAATAACATTTTTTTTAACCTCATCAATCTAAATTTTAAACAGAATAATAAATAATTATTCCTATGGCCCAAAGAATGAACCCAACACCAACGATAGGGACAAATTTTTGACCCCAATGTGATGTTTTCTCAATCACCATCACTGCTCCTAGCAGGAGCATCACAGCTAGATGTCCGACTCCTGTGGCAAACATCACTAACATCAGTGCCCAACAACACCCCAAACAATACAAACCGTGATTAAGTCCTAAATGCCATGCGGCTTTCAGTCCTTGCTGGTAATGATGGTGTAAAAAGCTGACCGGATGACGACAAACTTTTAGACAACGCTCTTTAAGCTTGCTAAATTGAAAAATTCCCGCTAAAAATAAACTTGCTGAAGAAATTATCTCAGGATATTCCTCCAGCAATGGAAAATCAAGGAATAAAAAATTTAATCCCAAGGCAGACCAAAAAGCGGCTAGGGCAAAACCTGTCCAAACGGTCAAATAACCTAATAACAAAACTAGGAGTGCCACAGAAAAAGTCTTTTCGCTTTGTTTTTGGCTCATTAAAGCGAACAGTTGCACTAGAGGCAAGCTTGAAGGCAACATCATCCCTACTATCATTACTTGCCAAGATAATAAAAAAAGAAATAGTTTTAACCCGAGCGAATAATGATTAGACTCAATTAAACTGTTGTAGTCTAGCCAGTGGATATGAGCAAAAATATTGGTGAGCAAAGCGATAGCCCAGGCAATGAATACCACTCCCCAAATTAAGGAAACTGCTAGGTTAAATTTTAGGGATAAAGACGGTGTTCTCATCGCTTAGGCCTCAAAATGAAACTGCCCTTGTATCGCGTTGCGTCCGTTATAATTCCAAACCAGATTAAACTCCGGCAAGTTAACTTGATGATAGGAAGCTTTGGCAACATAAGCGGGAGAACCTGGAATTGTGCTAAAAATACTGTCGACTAATTTTGTCGGTTTGCCTTGGGCGCTACGATAAGGAGCCATTTCGGCTTTTAAGATTTCTCCAATGCGAATGGTGCCTTGAGCTTCTTTAATATGATATTCAATAGGCGCGACACGAACATCTAACGTTTCACTGACTAAATAGGCTAAATCGGCTAATGCTCCGCCTAATTCACCGGTAAAAACTTTAATCAAAGCGTCTTGCTGCTGGGCAGTTCCCTTGGCATCTACATAAATAACCGCTCGCCAGTTGCCAGCTAATACATTACCGGGAATATAGACAATTTTGACCAAGGTTAAACCAGAAACATCAATTCCGAGAATGGTTCCTTGCTCCACATGATAAGCCACAAAACTATCACAATAACCCCCGTCTGGATCTTCTCCTATCCAACAGGGACAAGGAGTATTACAAGAACAGGCTTCTAAAATTTGTCCGTCAATTTGGTAAGTAAAGGTTGTTGTCGTCATTAGTCATTAGCCATTAGTCAGTAGATAGCTCTTGAAAAGCGCCCATTAGTCATTAATATTTGTTTTTACCCTTGCCCTTTTAGTTATTTAGTCCTGTTTGAAAAATTAGGCTAAGTGGACTTTCTAGCATCGCTACTTAGCCTAATCATTAGTCCTGGTGAAATTGGCGGGTATTCAAAGTACAATAATCCTGTCGGAATAGTAGCCTTTTCTGAAAGCAGCATAGCACAACAATTTTGAAAAAAGTAGTCGTGTGGACTACATTTTTAGGCTTTTGGCCCCATAATAATACCTAAAGATTTATTGGAAGACACAGCAATAGAGGCGGCACTCTGGTCGCCTCCTTTTCTTAATTTTCTTGAATCAAGATTGATTAAGCTTCGTCGTAGGTTTCAAGATCAAGTAAGTACAGATAGGGTTCAACTAACTCTTGACGCTGAAACGCGATCGCCCTAAGCAGATGCCAATCCTTCAAAGCTTCAAAGGGATTAGTATAATCATCTTGTTCTAAACGAACTGCCAAGTTAGCCACATCGTCTGGCGTAAGAGTGCCAATGTCTTGTTGAGTCATGCTTAGCGTTGTCATCCCTACATCTCCCTCGGACTGTATGAGATTCCTACAGTTCCTCTCTTATCTTATTTTAACCTGATTAGAGAGATCCAATGATTGCTTTATCTTTAATCTTGAATTGCTATCAGAATCAAGAATGGTCTTGGATGAATTTTTCTAATACATCCAGAACAACATCAGGTATTTCGTGCCCCATATTAAATTCTTGATAATCTACTTTAATGCCTAAAGCTTTTAATTCTTCTTTGGCTTGTTGGGCAATTTGTATAGGGATGACCATATCCTGTCGCCCATGTACCATTAAGACTGGTGGCGAAGAAGAAGTGATTTCTGGCCGACTATGCAGATAGCCGCTTAAGCTACACAAAGCCGCCACCGGTAGACTGAGTCCCACATCCAGCACCATCGCTCCGCCTTGGGAAAAGCCGCATAAAATGGTTTTTTCTAGTGGTATTTTGGTAGCCTCTTCCAGAGATAACAGCCAATCCGATAAGATTTGACGACTTTCTGATAATCCTTGATAGTTAGATGTTTCTAGAGCATACCATGCCCTCCCCCCTGGCACTTGTGGATGGGAAAAAGGCGCATTAGGAAAAATGCACTGGTACTCAGGAAGATTTAACATTGATGCTATGGGGACTAAATCATTAGCATCTGCTCCCCACCCGTGTAGAACTACTAATAAACGGGTTGGTGGATTGGGGTGCGGAACGAGTTCCGCACTGCCGCTAGAAGGGGAAATTGAGATGGCTTCTAAAGACAGAGGTTCCTCCTATTTATGTTTAAGTGATTTTACTTTCCAATCATAAACCAAAAGCCGAAGCATAAAGCTTATGTGCGCTATATTTCTTAGGGTAAGACCGTGCCCCTGTTGCGGACTTTTGCTCTGAGGGTGGGGTTTAAATCCTGTTAAATTTCCTGTAGGCACAGTTTAAGAAGATGTTAAAAAAAGTTGGCTTTGGCTTATTGTGGTTAGGGTTTGTGATTTATGCTTTTTTCTTGGCTCCTCCTAATCAACCCGATACTTTAGAACTAATTAAGCAACTCTCTCTAGGAGAGTGGAGCAATATTAATCCTCTGATTATTGCTATATTTAATTTACTGGGCATTTTGCCTCTGATTTATGCCTGTGTGGTTTTGATTGACGGACGAGGACAAAAGCTAAAGGCTTGGCCGTTTGTGGTGGGTTCGTTTGGCGTGGGAGCGTTTGCTCTGTTACCTTATTTGACTTTTCGTCAACCCTCTCCTCAGTTTACAGGTCAAAAAGATTTGGTCATTAAAATACTAGACTCCCGTTGGCTAGGAGTTCTTTTAACTTTGCCCACCATCGCTTTATTGTTATTTGGTTTACTTAAAGGAGATTGGTCAGATTTTATTGGACAATGGCAAACGAACCGATTTATTAATGTTATGAGTCTGGATTTTTGTTTAGTATCTCTATTATTTCCCAGTTTGCTAGGGGATGATTTGGCTAGGCGAGAAATCAAAAATCCCTCGGTTTTTTGGGCAGTGGCTTTAGTTCCTCTGCTCGGACCTTTGCTATATTTATGTTTACGTCCTCCTTTAGCGGCATCTTCTCTTGATTCGGTTGCTATTAGCAATTAAGCTCAATTTTTAGGCGGCTAATACTATCTCGCTGCCTTCTTGTACTAGGCCAGTTATCTCTTTTTTGAGTTTGCTGTTGTCTTTAAAAAAGAAGTCTGGATGCTCACATAAATCTTCTAACCATAATTCAATATGTCTCGACATTAAACGGGCCAGTTGCTCAGAATCTAGATTTTCGGGTAAGTCCCAGGCTATCTTTAGGTTTTCTGCGGCTTGCTTTAGCTCGTCAAGTTCTAGGGTAATAGCAGTTAAGCTCATCGGACCTCGACTTTAGTACAATTATACTAACATGATAGCGAGAGGAATGCCTGATTGTCAATGTTGATTTAACAAAAGACTAGACCGTCTAGTTTGAACAAAGAGAATATTTTCTGTAGTGTTAGTCTAAAGTCCAGTAAAGGTTAAGTTTTTTTATGCCGCTCTTTTAACGCTTCAATAATCTTAATATTCGCCTTGGGAAAAGGAAACTGATCTAACTCATCCAACTTCACCCAACGAATCTCTTCACATCCAATGGGTTGAGGTTCCCCACCCAAATAGCGGCAAGCATGAACGAATAAACTGACGCGAAAATGGGTATAAGCATGATCCACCGTAATAATATGCTCACCCACTTCGATCTCAATGGCCAACTCTTCTAAAATTTCCCGTTTAATACAATCGGATACCGTCTCATCGGCTTCTATCTTACCGCCCGGAAACTCCCATAGACCTCCTAACAATTTATCTGTGGGACGGCGATCAATTAAAATCTCTTCTTGGTGATTATAGATAACCGCAACACCAATTCGTTTATGAGGGATAGGGGTTGATTCTTCGCGCATAGGTAATCGTGATTGTATGCCTTTATTGTAAGCCTGACAGTAGCCTTGCCAAGGACATTGATCACATTTTGGGTTGGCTCTAGTACAAACCGTCGCCCCCAAATCCATTAACGCCTGATTAAAATCTCGCGGGTTGTCTGGATCAAGTATGTGATCAGATAATGCCCATAATTGGGGTAACGCTTGACTCGGCGGCACTGATAAAGCGATCAAACGCGATAAAACCCGCTTAACATTGCCATCTAAAATCGATACCGGTTGATTAAACGCGGCGCTGAGGATGCCGCCTGCTGTGGTTCTGCCGATTCCGGGTAAACTTAAAACTTCTGCCAGCGAGTTAGGAAAAAACCCGTTATAATTTTTAATGATGAGTTTTGCCGCCTTGTGGAGATTGCGGGCACGGGCATAATAACCTAATCCTTCCCAGGCTTTAAGCACTGGTTGTAGTTCTGCTTGAGCTAAGTCATCAATAGTAGGAAAGCGTTCTAGCCAACGATGAAAATAAGGAATCACGGTTGCTACCTGAGTTTGTTGAAGCATGACTTCTGAAACCCAGATGTAATAGGGGTTGCGTTGGTTTCGCCAGGGTAAATCTCGATGGTGTTTTTGATACCAGGACAATAATAATTGTCTTAATTCAACAATGTCTAACCCTGGCCAGCCAGTTGTTTCGCTGCAAGCCAAGTTACTCCTCAGAAGTGCTTTGCATACCTTGGATAGACTTTTCAAAGCTCATCCGTTGTTCAGCATTGCGAAGAAAATAGCCGCTCATCATTGCTGAAGCCAGTAACCGTCCGAGATGTTCTCGACTGGTACTAATGCTAATGCCAAAGTGTTCTGAGGGAAGATTCCCCAATAAACCGATAATGTTACGTTCCATTACCTGAAACACTTCATTTGACTCGGGTTTTGACAGTTGAGCAATGGTGTCAGGGGTTAAAGACTGAACATATTGCCAGAGACTATCTCCGTTTTCTTGATCGTGACTAAATAAATTTTGATTTTGGGGACGATTAATTTCGTTGTTCACTTTTGTGCCTCCTGTGGACTTTTTTTTTTGATCAATTTTTTGATCCGAACGGAGTTATATATCAATGTGAGCAATCTTTCCCTCCACTCTAACAAGTTTTGGCTCTCTTGGCAGTCGGTAGAACCGAACTTGTGACTCGCATTCTCCGACTGCTCAAACAGATGCCTTAACTAGCGAGATATTCTTTAATATTAGCCTTGCGTTTTCGCAATTTAGAAAGTGCTTCTCGCTCAATTTGTCTAACCCGTTCTCGACTAATGTTCAAACGAACACCAATTTTAGCTAAGGTTAGGGGTTGCCCATCAACTAAACCAAATCGTAAAGCCAGCACTTCCCGTTGTTGGGGAGTCAGATCTGACATGAGTTTTTCTAGGTCCAGTTGCAAAGAAGAATGGGTTGCATAATCCTCTGGAGAGGTGCCGGTATCTTCTAAGAGTTCTCCGAGTTCGGTGTCTTGGTTATCTCCTACCCTTAGATCTAGGGAAAGAGGTTGACGTGCCCGTTCTAAGTATTCCCGAACTTGTCTAGGAGTTAACTCTAGTTCTTGTGCTAGTTCTGATATCGTTGCAGCCCGTCCCTGTTTCTGAGCCAGTTGGCGTTGTGCTTTCTTAATTTTATTTAATTTTTCGGTAATGTGGATCGGCAGACGAATTGTACGGCTTTTTTCCGCGATGGCGCGAGTAATGGCTTGACGAATCCACCAATAAGCATAAGTAGAAAATCGATACCCTTTGGTGGGATCAAATTTTTCCACTCCTCGCTGCATACCGATGGTTCCTTCTTGAATCAAGTCTAATAAATCTAAATTGCGTTTGAGGTATTTTTTAGCTACAGATACCACTAAGCGTAAATTAGCCTCTACCATTTTTTCTTTGGCGGCTTTGCCGGCAGCCATCGTACGACGCAATTCTTCTTCGCTGATTTTGGCCGCTTCGGCCCATTCATGCTCAAGAGGTTCGCGCGATAGGTTTTTTGTTAAAGTGTCTTTAATTTCCTGTAAGGCCATGGAGCGCTGTACCCGTTTAGCTAAAACGATTTCCTCTTCATGAGTTAGTAGGGGAACACGACCAATTTCTCTAAGATAAGCACGTACAGGATCGGTAGGATTTTTAGCAGTTTTCATGACTAAAGAGTCGAATGGGGATTCAAGGATAACGATCGAGACGAAATAATTTTGTAATGGTTAAGGGGCAAATATTATGATAACTGTTTATACTTTTTTACAGAGTTTCCTCAATTTAATCAAAACTTCAGTAGCCAGGAAAGTGAAAAAGTTCTGGTGGCTCTACTATTGATTATAGATAGAACTTATCATTGATGGGAGTCTATCAATGTTGTGACTTCTTTCACCTCCTTAACAATTCTACAGGAAATCATTACGAATTGTAAAGTTTATGAGGAAATGAGCGGCTTGTTGCTGAATCTTACAAAATGAGTATCATTAGAGTACCCAGATCATCAGACAACAGATGCAATCTAGACAACAAATCGATAAATATTTTCCAGAGTTCTGCATATAATAAAATGTCGAGCCGAGGGAACTTGTTCTCGACCTTAGCCAAATAAATGTTAAAATATACCATTACCCAGCAAAGTGCATCATCTTTGATCACCAACCCAGACAACTTAAAAAATTAAAGTCTTAAAACTCAGATGAGGCACACTGAAACCGTAGGTAACGAGCCTACTCAGTTGCTGATGAAAATCAAGCCCTCTGGAGTTGTCTAAGTTAGGCTTGCTAACTGGTTCACTAGAACGGCTAGAAGGTTTAACAATTGCCCGTAAGGGATAGGCAATTGTCAAATGTGTCGATCAACTGAGAATCCTCCGTCGAGGCGGGGGAGCCTGAAAGTAGAGCAAGATTAACTTTTGATCATGACGGATGAGCCAGTGTAAAAATCTCTGTATTAACCCAAACTGTCCTAACCCTCATAATGAGGATACACAGCTATTCTGTCAAGCTTGTAACTCGGAATTGCTTTTAGATGGGCGCTACCGCGTCAATAAACAGCTAGGGGGAGGCGGCTTTGGTAAAACTTATGAAATTAGAGACTGTAGTCCTCAGAATTTGCAGGAGATTCAAATCCAGAAAAAAGTTCTCAAAGTTCTCAATCATAATCATCCTAAATACGTTGAGCTTTTCCAACGCGAAGCCCATTTTCTCATGCGGTTTAAATCGCCCGGCATCCCCAAAGTTGAGCCGGATGGTTATTTCACTTATTTTCCTTACAATAGCTCTGAACCCTTACACTGTCTGGTGATGGAGAAAATAGAGGGGTTAGACCTAAAACAGTATCTCCAACAGAGAGGCTCTAGTATCAGCCAAAAACAGGCAATTAAATGGCTGATTCAATTAATAAAAATTTTAAGAGAAATTCATAACCAAAGGTTTTTTCACCGAGATATTAAACCCTCTAATATTATGCTCCGCTCAGATGGGCAGTTAGTCTTAATTGATTTTGGCACAGCCCGGGAAGTCACAGAAACTTATATGTCTAAACAATCAGCCGGTCAAGTGACAGGGTTATTTTCAGCCGGTTACAGTCCCATAGAACAATTAAACGGTCAAGCAATGCCTCAATCCGATTTTTTTGCTCTGGGACGAACGATGGTCTATCTATTGACCGGAAAGCATCCTAGTGAATTGTATGATTTTGAGAAGGATGAACTCTGTTGGCGGGAGTACGTCCCGAATCTTTCTCCTGAATTTGCCAATTTTTTGGAGCGGATGATGGCGCGTTTACCCTCTCAACGCCCCCCCTCAGCCGACGCGATTTTCGAACAATTAATGAAACTCTATCATTTGCTCAATTTGGGAGATAGTTCCGCTTCCCAAACTCGGCAAGATTTCAGTCAAACTTCCCCAGCATTTGGATCTCAACAGTCAAAAACTTCTGTTAGTGCGGAACGAGTTCCGCACCCCAGTCAATCCTTTGCTCCACAGCCGCCAGTTCCCATTTCCCAACCTGAACAACAACTCACCTATGTTGAAACTAATCAGACTAATCATTCTGTTACTCAACTTCCCATAGAAACTCATTTTGTTTCTCGTTGTCAACAGGAATTGGCTGAGTATATTGGGCCTGTAGCTTCTATTGTCTGTCAACGTCTGGTCAATAAAAATCCGACAATTTCTAATGTTGACTTCGTTCAAACTTTAGCGAAAAAAATTCCTAATCCTAAAGAGGCTGAAGAGTTTAAAAAGCGTTTATTGAGTTAATAAGCTGCTTAATACAAGGGCGCACTTTTGTACGCCCCTAGCTCATAATACTTAATCTTTGAAATGATTAATAATTGCCTGAGCAAACTCAGAACATTTGAGCGGAGGATGCACCGGTGGGTCCATTAAACGAGCTAAATCATAAGTCACTTCTCGATTAGAAATTGCACCGCCGATGCCTTTTTTAATTAAATCTGCGGCTTCTTGCCAGCCCATATATTCTAACATCATGACTCCAGAAAGAATCACTGAACCTGGATTAATTCGATCTAATCCCGCGTGTTTGGGAGCCGTACCATGAGTGGCTTCAAAAATCGCGCAGGTATCCCCAATATTAGCGCCTGGTCCCATGCCTAAACCCCCGACAATAGCGGCAGCCGCATCTGATAAATAATCCCCATTAAGGTTCATGGTGGCTAAAATAGAATATTCATCCGGACGGGTTTGAATCTGTTGAAAAATACTATCTGCAATACGGTCATCCACCATAATTTTATCTTTCCATTTTCCCTGACCATGAGTTTCCCAAATTGCATCGAGAACCCCTTGGACTTCTGCACAGATTTCGGCTTTCTTTTCGGCAGTCAGGGCATTATATCCGGGTTCAACTTGTTGGGCATTTTCTTCAATGGTTAAATCCGGATTCTTTTCTTTATTACTGAGAATCCAAGATTCTCTTTCGGTGACACAAACATCTCTAAATTCACTGGTGGCTAATTCATAACCCCAATCCCGAAACGCGCCTTCGGTATATTTCATAATATTGCCTTTATGAACTAAGGTCACTTTTTGCTTGTTTTTTGGCAAGCGCAAAGCCTGTTCAATGGCGCGGCGAACCAGACGCTGTGAACCGGTTTTACTAATGGGTTTAATTCCAATTCCCGAATCTAGACGGATTTGTTTTTTCCCATGTTCTTTTGTGGCCGGAATTAAAGTTTCATTGAGATAATGAATCAGTTTATCGGCAAGTTCTGTTCCTTCTCGCCATTCAATTCCTAAATAAATATCTTCTGTATTTTCCCGATAAACAATCACATCGAGTTTATCCGGGTTTTTGTGAGGAGAAGGGGTTCCTTGATAATAACGACAGGGGCGAACACAAGCATATAAATCAAAGATTTGCCGTAAAGCGACATTAAGGGAACGAATACCACCACCGATAGGCGTTGTCAAAGGGCCTTTGATGGCAATACCATATTCTTTAATGGCGGTGAGGGTATCATCGGGTAAATATTGATAAGTCCCATAGAGATCACAGGCCTCATCACCGGCATAGACCTTAAACCAATTAATTTTTCTTTTTCCACCATAGGCACTTTCTACCGCAGCATCGATAACTTTTTCTGTAGCGGGCCAAATGTCTACCCCTGTTCCATCACCACGAATGAAGGGAATAATCGGATCGTCAGGAACGATAGGCTTACCGTCAGAAAAGGTAATTTTAGAGCCTGTGGTGGGGGGTGTAATTTTTTCGTACATAGCTTGATCTTTGACGATTACAGTCGCTATTTATTGATAGCAGGTTTTGCAGGACAAATACCGCTATAGTTGTTACTTTATTGTTAAGATTAACTTAAAACCTGATATGAGTATTATATTTTAGCTATATCAACGGTTTTTAGGTTAAAAGATGTTTAATGTAGCAATACAAACCTTAAAATTCCTAGCTGCTTTCTGTATCGCTGTTTTATTATCTTTTACCCTCTTAGGGTCTTCAAAGAGCGAATGCTTACTCCCAGTCAGATTTGAAGACTTTGCTAAGTTTTGGAAACTGTCCCAATTGCGACTTGACCTATGCTGACCTGGAGTATGCTGACCTAAGAGGTGTTAACCTGGCAGGTGCTAACCTGTACAGTGCTGTGCTGCGGGAAAGTGATCTCGATGATGCTAAGCTCGAGGGTGCTAACCTGGAAGAGGCTGACCTGACCTTTGCTGACCTGACAGGTGCTAACCTCAAGAATGTTAACGTGGCTTTTGCTTACCTGATCAATGCTGTACTAGAGGGCGCTAACCTGGAGGGTGTTAACCTGGAAGAGGCTTACCGGTAAGTTAAGGCGTTCTCTAGTATTAAATCCATAAAGATTTTAAAAACCCTGATTTTATAACTGTTTTGGGGTGACTTGTTATCCCAAAACTTAGTTTATTCTGTGTAAAGCACGTTGTTCATTTTAATTTAAGATTCTTCATTTGGCGCGTGACTGGAATATGGTACTATAATAAAATTATCAATTTTATTATGGTAATTTTAACCATAACTAGCCCAACTGCGAGAGAGTAAAGCACGACTGTGTTTACAATTGTAAGACCTGAACAAAAATCCTCAAGCCCTTTCCTGCCTTATGACCTGTTTGCAGCAATAAATGACCTAAAACGCTCATTAAATGCTGTAATTTTGGCTCATTACTATCAAGATCCAGAAATTCAAGATATAGCTGACTATATCGGTGATTCTTTAGGACTTTCACAGCAAGCAGCCGGCACGAAAGCGGATGTGATCGTATTTGCCGGGGTTCACTTTATGGCAGAAACCGCTAAAATCCTTAACCCTGACAAACTGGTGCTATTACCGGACCTTGAGGCGGGTTGCTCTTTAGCCGATAGTTGTCCTCCTGAAGAATTTGCGAAATTTAAAGCCGCTCATCCGGATCATTTGGTGGTGTCTTACATTAACTGTAGTGCCGAGATCAAAGCCATGAGCGATATTATCTGTACAAGTTCTAATGCGGTAAAAATCGTCAGCCAAATCCCGCGAGATCAACCGATTATCTTTGCTCCTGATCGAAATTTAGGGCGTTATGTCATGGAGCAAACCGGGCGGGAATTAGTCCTATGGCAAGGGAGTTGCATCGTTCATGAAACTTTCTCAGAAAAGAAAATCGCTCAACTGCTGATCGAACATCCAGAAGCCGAATTTATTGCTCATCCTGAATGTGAACCATCCGTCTTGCGCCATGCTAATTATATTGGCTCAACAACAGCACTCTTGAGTTACTCTCAGAAAAGTTCTAGTCAAGCCTTTATTGTGGCCACAGAACCCGGTATTATTCATCAAATGCGAAAAGAAGCACCATCAAAACACTTTATTCCTGCACCCGGCAACAATAGTTGCGCTTGTAACGAATGTCCTCACATGAGACTTAATACCTTAGAGAAGCTTTATTTAGCCATGAAAAATCAAACCCCCTCGCTGACTTTACCCGAAGATATCCGAGTGGCGGCTTTACGTCCGATTTCTAGAATGTTAGAAATGTCGGGTTAGCATTGTATCTGTTGCTACGCAAGTAAACCTAACTATATGCTTAAATATTGGCATAAAGAAAAATTCTTCCTCAGATAGCTCAACAGCTATTACTCAGAGGTAAGGGTTGGGGAGTTAAGGTGTGGTGTGGAGAGTGTTGCTCAAAAAAGGTTCGATCACAGGACTTTCTAACTTTAGCTAGAGTCACTCACAAGACAAATCGTTTAGTCTTAGAACAATAATCTTTTTAGGACAACGCTTTTCAGTAACTAGCCGCTCTGATTTGTGATCAGGGCGGTATTGTCATTTCTAGGATCAATAAAATAGGGCAACCAGAAAAGCGAGGAACAAACCCGCCGAGTGAAGAAGTTGCAATAAATGAACGAGTTAGGTCGTTAATCGAATATACTGGGGAACAAAGGGTTCTAGCTAGAGAGCAGTTTAGGAGTTACGCACTCAGAAACGCGCACTAACGAGTTTATGTCATTCTTCGCTATAGCTCGGAATCTCAAACCCATAAAATTGGGTTATGGTGCGTAAGTCCTACAGTTGTTGCTCAATGCCAAAACATCCAAACCCTAAAAAATTTGTCTGGTAGACTTATGGTCAAGCCTCAGATTGCCGCTATTATCTGTACCCATAATCGAGCTAACTATCTAGGTGCTGCTATTGATAGTTTATTAACTCAAGAGTGTGACAACTTCGAAGTGCTAGTGGTAGATAATGGCTCAACCGATCACACAAAACAAGTCATAGAAACTCGATTATTCCATCCAAGTCTGAATTATCTGTATGAACCGATCTTAGGATTATCAGTAGCCCGTAATACAGGAGCTAAAGCCACAACCGCTCCGATTTTAGCTTATCTAGATGATGATGCTGTGGCTAGTCCCCAATGGCTGAGAGTGATTATCGAAGCTTATGCTAAAAATGACTCTTTAGCGATCGCAGGGGGCAAAGTAACCTTGATTTGGCCAGAAGGAGTCACACCTCCCCAATGGCTATCCGATGATTTAGCCGTCGGGTTAGGCGCTTATAATTTAGGAGATAAAATTCTTTATATTGACCAACCTGGATTAACCCCAAGAGGGCTAAATTACTCGATTCGGCGAATTTTTTTAGAACAGATTGGCGGCTTTGATCCGAATTTAGGACGAGTGGGCACAAAATTGTTATCCAATGAAGAATTATTTATGACCGAATTAGCGCTTAAAGGGGGTTGGCAAGTGGCTTATCTTCCTGAAGCCCTAGTCGCTCATCATGTTGCTCCAGAACGACTCAACAGACAGTGGTTTTTGCAACGTAGCTGGTGGCAAGGGGTAAGCGAATGTTATCGAGAAGAAATAGTTAACCGAGCAGAAATTAGCCGATTAGGAAGAGGTGGAGAACGCTTACTTAGGGGACTCTATAAATCTTTAATAAATATTACAAATCCGGCTATATGTTTTAGCAATTTAGTCTATGCTTATGGACAAATCGGTTACTTAGAAGCTGTCCTAAAAACATTGATTACTCCCAAATCTGAGGTCTGATATCACAACTAATGGACACAAGCAAGAGCTACCTAATGACTAATGACTAATGACTAATGACTAATGACTAATGACTAATAACTAATAACTAATGACTAATGACTAATAACTAATGACTAAAAAAGCTTTAATTTGCGGGGTATCAGGACAAGATGGGGCTTATTTAGCTCAATTGCTGCTCAATAAAGGTTATGAAGTTTGCGGCACATCACGGGATGCTCAAATGTCCTCTTTCAGCAATTTAATTCGTCTAGGAATTAAAGAGAAAATTAAATTAGTATCGATGGCTTCTAATGATTTTCGGAGTGTTTTACAGGTCTTGTTAAAAGTCCAACCTGATGAAGTCTATAATCTAGCTGGACAAAGTTCGGTAGGACTTTCTTTTGAGCAACCCGTAGAAACTCTAGAAAGTATTGCTACAGGAACATTAAATCTTTTAGAAGCCATTCGTTTTACTGGTGCCCCGATCAAGTTTTATAACGCCGGCTCGAGTGAATGTTTTGGAGATATTGGAGATACAGCCGCTACTGAAAGCACGCCTTTTCGTCCGAGAAGTCCCTATGCAGTAGCTAAAGCAACGGCTTTTTGGGAAGTCGCCAACTACCGAGAAGCTTATGGAATCTTTGCTTGTTCTGGTATTCTTTTTAATCATGAGTCACCTTTAAGGCCTGAAAGATTTGTGACACAGAAAATCATTGCGGCGGCTTGTGATATCGCTCAAGGAATTAGAGAAACTCTGCATTTAGGGAATATTAGTATTGAAAGAGATTGGGGATGGGCCCCTGAATATGTAGAAGCCATGTATTTGATGTTACAAAAAGAGCAACCCAATGATTATGTAATTGCTACAGGGCAAAGTTATTCTTTAAAACAATTTGTTGCTGAAGCGTTTGCTTGTGTCGGGTTAAACTGGCAAGATCATCTGATCACTGATCAAAGTTTATTAAGACCCACTGATTTAGCGATTAGTCGAGGAAATCCAGCTAAAGCAAGAGAACAATTAGGATGGAAAGCGCAATATAAAATGCCTGATATTGTTAAAATGATGGTGGAAGATAGAAAAGTTAATTTTTAATTATATCAGATATTTAGGTTTTTAAAAAAAAGGGTATAAGGAAGAAAAATTATGAAAATTTTAATGTTATCTTCGACTTTTCCTTATCCTCCAAGCCTAGGAGGAACACCAGTAAGAACTTTTAATTTATTAAAATATTTAACTCAAAACCATGAGATTACTTTAATAACTCAAAAAGGACTCGATGTCAGTGCGAGCCAAATTGAAGAATTACAGCAATGGGTAAAAGAATTAAAAATATTCCCGCGTCGGGACTCCGTTGAAAAAAATCTCAATAGCAAAATTAAACGATTAATACAATTTTGGCGGGAGGGAACACCCCCTAATGTTTTATTTATCTATAATCCCGAAATTCAGCAGTGGCTCGACCTGGCCGTTGCCCAAAAAAGTTATGATGTAATCACCTGCGAACATAGTGTTAATCAAATTTATGTTCGTCCTGAATGGAAACAGGCGTTAAAAACCGTCGTTAATATTCATAGTTCTGTCTATAAAACTTGCTTAAATCAACTAGAAACTAATACCGCAGAAAATCCCTTGCGTGATCGCTTTTATCTTCCTTTACTCAAACGCTATGAGCAAAAATTTTGTCAAAAGTTCTCAAATCTTGTTGTAACGACCGAAGAAGACCGAACTCAGATACAATTATTTAATCCTCCAGGAGAGATTACCATTATTCCTAATGGCGTTGATCTTGAGCTTTTCCCCTATCGTCAAGTCGATCCAGGGGGACATCAATTAATTATTGCTGGCCTGATGGACTATGTAGTAAATATTGATATGGCAAGATTTTTTAGTTTAGAAATTTTGCCGATTTTACAAGAAAAATATCCTGATACTACCCTAGTGATCCTCGGTTCCAAACCCTCACCGGCTGTACTAGAATTAGCTCAACGTCCTGGAATTACGGTAACCGGTCGAGTGCCTTCTATGGCAGAATATTTACATCAGGCGACTGTTTGTGTTGTGCCTATGCGGTCGGGTTTTGGTATTAAAAATAAAACCCTAGAAGCGATGGCGGCGGGTGTACCAGTTGTGGCTAGTGATCGCGGGTTAGAAGGATTAAAGGTAGATAGTTCTGATGTTCCTATTAGGGCCTTACGGGCTAATCGTATTGAGGAATATGTAACGCAGATTAGCCGCTTATTTGAAGATGCACAATTGAGAGCCGAATTATCCCGTAACGGACGAGATTTAATTGAGCAAGAATATACTTGGGAACAATCCGGAAAGCGCTATGAAGAGGTATTGTCTAAACGATAATTTTTTTGATTTTGACTTTATTTAGATAACCAGAGAGCCATAGGAAGCGTCAAAAAACTAACGATCGTTGTCACAACAATAGTCCGCGCTACTTTATGAGCATCGCCGCCAAATTCAGTTACTAAAACCACACTATTAACGGCGGCTGGCATAGCAGTTTGTAAGATTAAGACCTGTAAATCTAACCCCTTTAACCCTAAAAAATAACCAACTCCATAGGCAATTAAAGGAGCAATGAATAAACGAATTCCGGTGGCTAAAATTTCATATTTTTTTAATTTAAACTGAGTATTAGATAACTGCATTCCTAAAATAATTAAAGCTAAAGGGATAGCAGAAGCACCCAATTGCTCAATCGCTGTATCTAGCCCAAAAGGAAGCTGAATAGAGAATACCCGTAAACTTAAACCGCCCACCATAGCCCAAATTAAAGGGAGTTTTAGAGTCATGCGAAGACCATAACTAAACCCTTCCCCTTTTAACAAAGCCGGCGCAATACCAAACAGCAAAATACTAGAGCCAATCATATAAATAATAGCCCGTTCTAATCCTTCCTGTCCTAAAGCGAAAGCAATCACCGGTAACCCCATATTTCCATTATTGGGGAAGTAAGCTAGTGGCTAGCAAACTTTTTTCGGTTTCGGAAGACAATTTAAACAGTTTACTAACAATATAAACTAAGCTGTAAACCAGAAGAGAAATTAAGGTAAAGCCCACTAATAAACTGCTGGCACTTTGAACCGATAGAGTCGTTCTATATAAACCATCAGCGACTAAAGCCGGGGCAAGAATATAAACTGTGAGTTGATTTAGGGTTTGTAATTCTAATGGTAAAAATTTGCTAGCAATAACCCCAATCAAAATAATAAAACCCACTGGAATAACAGCCGGCAAAAGAGCAGTCAAAGCGGTCATAATTAACTATCAATAAACGACACGAAACCCAAGATCATATAAAGAAGCATCCGGGGAAAATTTCACTCGATAAGCCGAACGACATTTTTTTGGTCCAGTATTCCAAGACCCCCCTCTTAGCACACGTTTAGTTTCATCGCCATTGAGTATCCATACTGAACCATCTGTTGCACTTCCAGTATAATTATCATGCCAATAATCAGCACACCATTCTCTGACATTACCATGCAGATCATATAACCCAAATTGATTAGCGGCTTTGAAATAGTCTACGGGGGTGGTTTCTCTGCGATCTTCTCCTAAAGGTCCGTTGCCATAATAACCTTTACTGCAAATCTTGCCATTATACTCCCAATTTACGCCTGAATAGTTGGCTAATTGAGTTGTCATAGTTTCTCCAAAATGGAAAGGCGTAAGAGTGCCCGCGCGACAAGCATATTCCCACTCCGCTTCGCTGGGTAAGCGGTAATGATAACCCGTATATTGAGATAACCTAGCACAAAATTCCTGGGCCTCGTACCAAGACACCTGTTCTACAGGACGGTTATGGCCTTGAAAGTTCGAGGGGTTGGGGTTAAGCGGTTGATTCACTTTTGGGAATTTAGCGACGGTTTGCCATTGCGCTTGGGTAATGGGATATTTACCCATTAAAAAGGGCTTGACAGTCACTAAATGTTGTGGACCCTGAGACGGATGGGAACCTTCTTCTGTATCTGGTGAACCCATCAGAAAAGTTCCACCAGGAATGACAACCATTTCTAAGGTGACATCATTATCTAGATTGAAAAGTGTAGATTGGGTGACACTATGATAACGGTTTATCTCCTGACCTACTGCATTAAGGGTGATAACCTCGAATTCAAAAACCGAGGGAGATGGCTGTGGCATTGAATTTAAGCTGCTAATAACAGCTTTAGTTAAAACAAAGGGATATAAACTTATTATTTAATAATTAAACCCAAGAAACAACCCGACTTTTCGGTAAAATCGGGCGGCTAAAATGGCTTAGTGATGTTTATTGACTCTATCTCAAAAAAGATTTTCCTTAGCCTTGTTTGTTAGGGGTAGTTTTGTTGGCTACTGACATAGACTCAATCAAGTTTTCTAAAGCATACTCTAGATGAGTTCCAGCATCCACAGCTACCCAACCGTCTTGTGTTAGATATCGCCATTCAAAATGGAGGTGAGGCCCGGTTGAAAATCCGGTACTTCCAACCCGTCCAATGACAGCGCCTTGTTCTACCTGTTGACCCGGTTGTACATAAATTTCCGAGAGGTGACCATAACGAGACTCTTGCTTACCGTCTAAATGGCGTAAAATAACCAGTAATCCATAACCCCCTACAGGACCAGCTACCGCGACTTCACCCGGATAAGCCGCTAACACAGGGGTACCCAGAGGAGCGCCAATATCTGTTCCTTCGTGCATTCTGCCTCCTCCTGTGATGGGATGAACCCGCCAGCCAAAGGCTGAGGTAATTCTCGCGGGAATGGGTAAAGGAAAGATTAGGTCAGTTTTATGAGTTGTGGGAGCCGCTTGTGTCTCTATCCCCATTTCGGCTGAACGGTTGTAGCGGGGAACAGGAGCAAGCGCAATTTTTAGCCCATTCATTTCAATGGGTTGCAAGCTCACCACTTGAGAGTCATTGATTCTTTGAGGTGTTGTATTAACCGGTTGGGTGACTAGGGTTGAATAAATTGGCTGTGCCACTCGGATACTCTTAATATCACTCGAAGCAATCAAATTTCGGCTCGGCGCAGTGGGCTGATTATATTGTCTGGCAACGGTTAAAGAACGAGCGATGGTCAAATTTCGGGGAGGCATCGCTTTTTGTGTTGTGGCCGCTATTCTACTCATTCTCGTCTGTTCAGGCGACTGTCGTCGAGAAACCGCGCCGCATCCACCGCTTAAACCGCCATTTTGGGAAATGGTTTGACAGCCGGTAGAGCGCTCTGTTAATACCACTGCTGCCGGAGCCGAATAGGTGTTAGGAGCATTGCCCCCATATTGAGCCGTGTCAATGTAGGTATTTTTGCCCGTCTCTATCCCATTAGCGAAATTCTGATTGTTGCCCGTTTGAACTTGGGGCATGATTGGGCTAGATACCTGTTTAACCTGGGGAACTGAAATTCTCGGGGCCGATAATTGTACTTGATTGTTGGCGCTATTAGGCGCTTTTACCGGTGCCGGTTTAGGTTCGACTTTAAAAATTACCGGTTTTAAAGGAGCCGCAGGTTTAACAATGGTGGTTCGTTCAGGTGCTATTTGGGGTCTAGCTTTAGGAATAATGACCGGTGTTTGAGTGGCAGGCGGTGCTGCAACTGGTTCTGCTGCTGCTGTAGGGGCAGAAGTTTCTGGAATCACTACCACATCATCGGTTGCTCCTACTCGCTGTGGCGTGAAAATTAAGCCGCTACTCAAGAGACTGATGGCACCGAGAAACGCTGTACTGCCTTTGAGCATTAGGGAACTCGAGAAACTATTGAAGGGATTAAATCCCTGGGAAGATTTTCGTAACATTTTCTCCTCACTTCTCACACTAAACTTTAAACGTGATCGGATTAGGGTTGGAATTTAACCCACAGGGGGGTCAGGAACATCTTTGATTTTTTTCTATCTATAGTCTTAATCATAGCCAAGAGTTATTGTACCAGGTGGTAGAGACAGTTGTGTCATTGCACCAGGGGAGTACAGGCGAACTTGTAATTCTCCTTGGCTGCTTACGCCCACTACAGTTCCTAAGCTCCCATTTACCATAACTTTCTTACCTAGACTTTGCAAGCATTTTAAATAGTCATCCAAGATGATTTCTATTCCTTTTTGAATATAACGTTCATATCCTGCTAAAATCCCGCCAATGGTGAGAGCCGCTAACTCTTCTAAAGAGTTTATCGAGGCTGTTGGCTGCTCTTGAAGATAAGATTGTAAATTAATGCCTACTTCTGGGACGGGATTTGTCCAATTGATGCCCACCCCGATGACGGCAGAAGTAATCAGGCCTTGATTTATCCGAGTTTCGCTTTTAATGCCGCCTAGTTTGCGTCCCTTTAAGATTAAATCATTGGGCCATTTCAGCCCAACCGGAATATGGTAACGCCGCAGCGTCTCGGCAATTCCGGCTGCGGTAAATAAGGTGAGATGAGGGGCATCCTGTGCAGCAATTTCAACCCTTAAAGCCATCGATAAATATAGTCCCCCCGGCAGAGATTGCCATTTTCTGCCCCATTGCCCCCTACCAGCAGTTTGTTCAGTGGCTATGGCTACCATTGGCGGCTGAGTTCCTTGTTCTATCAGTTGAGCGAGGATTTCATTGGTAGAATCAATCCTATCAAACAGATAACATGAGAGTTGCTGCCTTTGTTGAGCCGTCATTACCTTCCCTAAAGCCTTGTCTAGTTTCTGTTGATTTAATATCACTAATTTCCCAACTCTGCTATAATAAACATCCCTATGTATAGTATAAATGTGAAAAATTTTTTTTAAAAACGCTATATATAGGGTTATCAGGTTGAATTGATCCCCGGAGTTAAGCGATGAACTATCTATTAGAGTGGCAAAAAAGTGGTGTCGATGAACAATTAACCCGACTCAATGTCAATGCTTTAGAGGGTTCTATCGCTCAAGAATATCTCCTTTACTCTGATGAACTCCCCAGGCGCAACGATGGACGAGTCAGTAGCTACATTCTTAAACGCTATCAACATACTCAAGAGGGGGGATGGTGGTGTTCGGGTGTTGACTTACTCACCGGCGAAGATGACTTGTGGGGCTGCTTTAAACCCAAATTTCCGCGCTCGAGTTTCAACAAACTGATTAAATATGAACATCCGCCGGCAACCCCTAGCGGGCTGTTTGCTTTGCGCGTCCCGCCACATCTTTGGCAACAAATCGCTCATCGTTCAGGGATAGATAATATACCACAGAATACGCATAAAAGTCAAGATAATAGGCAATTTTGGCAGTGGTTAATGGAGAATCCTACTATTCCGTTATGTATTACAGAAGGAGCCAAAAAAGCAGGAGCATTACTCAGTGCCGGTTATGCGGCTATTGCCCTTCCTGGGGTTCATAATGGTTATCGTACCCCGAAAAATGAACAAGGGGAACGCATCGGCAAATCTCGCCTCATTCCCCAATTAGAAAAATTAGCCACCCCAGGGCGACAAATTTACATTACTTTTGATCAAGATACTAAACCTTCTACCATCAAAGCGGTGAATAGTGCCATCCGCAAATTAGGTTATTTATTAACTCAAGCCGCTTGTACGGTTAAAGTCATTACTTGGAACCCTCAACAAGGAAAAGGCGTAGATGATTTAATGGCTAATGAAGGACAAAAAGCTTTTGATTTAGCCTATAAAAAAGCGGTGTCCTTAGATACCTGGAAAGCCCAACAATTATCTCAACTAACTTATCATCCTAGCTTAGAACTTAACTGTCGATATCTTGACAATATTTCTATTCCTGAAAACGAAAAACTGATCGCCATTAAATCCCCAAAAGGAACCGGCAAAACACAATTTCTTGAAAAGATTGTCAAGCAAGCTTTATCACGTCAGCAATGGGTTTTAGTCATCGGACATCGGGTCAAATTGGTGGAAGAATTATGTCATCGCTTCGGAATTAAATATATTACTGAAGTTCGGGATAAGACTGACCACCAATGCTTAGGCTATGGATTATGTCTTGATTCGCTTCATCCCCATTCTCAAGCTCAATTTCAAGCCGCTAATTGGTCAAATGGAGTGGTCATTATTGATGAAGTGGAGCAAGTGCTTTGGCATGGGTTAAACTCAGATACTTGTAAAGGAAATCGAGTGGCTATTTTGAAATCTTTAAAAACCCTCATGCAAAATGTTTTAGGGGGAGAAGGAAAAGTTTTTATTGCCGATGCCGACTTGAGTGATATTTCCCTTAACTATCTCATGAATTTAGCGGGGGTGTCGTTTCTTCCTTATATTATTGATAACCAATGGAAACCCGAAGAAAATAATACCTGGAAAGTCTATAATTATCAAGATACGACTCCCAAAAAATTGGTAAAAGATTTAGTCAAACATATTCAGCAAGGCGGCAAACCCTTTATTTGTTTATCAGCACAAAAATTAACCAGTCAATGGGGAACTTTAAGCTTAGAAGCTTATTTAAAAAAACAATTCCCAACACTGAAAATACTGCGTCTAGATTCAGAATCTTTAGCCGATCCGACTCAAGCGGCTTATAACTGCATTACCCATCTCGATGAAATTTTAGTCAACTATGACGTAGTTTTATGTAGTCCTTCCATTGAAACCGGAGTCAGTATTGATTTAAAAGGGCATTTTACCTCGGTGTGGTGCATTGCCCAAGGCATACAAACTTCTTCCTCTGTCTGTCAGGGATTGAGCCGAATTAGAGATAATATTCCTCGCTATATATGGGTAGCTAATTATGGGTTTAATCAGATCGGAAATGGTTCCACATCTATTCCTAATTTACTCACTTCTGGACATCGTTTAACTCAACTGAATATGCGGCTGCTACAACAAGCCGATTTTGACTCTATAGACGATTTTGATACGGGATTTCAAGCGGAATCATTACTCTGTTGGGCGAAAATGGCAGTTAGGGTTAACGCCTCAATGATCAATTATCGAGAGGCAGTATTAGCGATCCTGCAAGCAGAAAATCATCCAATAATCAAAGTTACTCGCTCACCTCAAGAATTATCTTTAAAGCAAGAAAGTCAGAAAGCTTCTCCGTCTCAAAATCAATTAACAGAAGCCATTAATGAAGTTAGAAAACAAAATTATCAGGCTGAATGTGAAGCAATTGCCCAAGCGAAAAATCTCAATGAACAAGAATATTTTAGCTTAAACAAAAGTCTCGTTAAAACAGCTACCCAAAGACGAGAATTAAGAAAATTTGATTTAAAAAAACGTTATGGAATTCCCGTGACGGCTCAATTAGTTATTCAAGATGACCAAGGATGGTATCAACAACTCCGATTACATTATTTTCTGACAATAGGTCGTTCTTTTTTGGCAGATAGAGATACAATAGTGGCAAAAAAATTACTTCAAATAGGTCATGGTAGTCTCTTTCTTCCCGATTTTAATGGCTCTCAGATGGGGGCGGCTATTGGCACAATGGAAGTCTTAGGTATTCCTGTGCTTTTAGCTGATCCACAACGAGAGTTACGCAATATTGATGAAGATTTAAAGGCTATGGCGGCTCTCGCTCTTTCTAATCGTTTAGAAATTAAAACTATTCTAGGCATTGGCATTGCTAAAAATGCAAGTCCAGTGACTATTATTCGGCAGCTTTTAGATAAAATCGGTTATAGTTTAACCTGTATTCGCTGTGAAAGTTTGCAGAAAAAAAGAGTTAGAGTTTATCAATTAGTTCAGCCTAATGATGGCAGAGAAGAAGTGTTTCAACAATGGTTAATGGCTGATCATAAATATGCCGGCAGTTCAGAACTTTGGTTTGAAGACCATGAATCTTTAATCCGTTTGAATCCACAAGTTGAAGAGAACCCGTCTAATAAATATATTCAATTAAGTTTGTTTGAAATCCCTACTTAAATTTCTTCATTGGGGTCAATTCCTAAGCTTCGCAAGCGTTCTTCTAAGCGTTTGGCTTTTTCTTGTGCGGCTTGGGCTTGTTGTTGTGCTTCTAAAATGCTTTCTTCAGGGGTTAAATAACGCTTTTCCTGTTGATCATACCAATATAACCATTCTCGGTTAATGCCTTGATATATTCCTTGTTCTCTGCCGATTCCTAAAGTTAATTCAGGCAACCAAACCGGCTCACCTCGTTGTAATTGATATTCACCCTTTTCCAATTTATACACTTCTAAACGAGGTTTCTTTTTACGTAATGGATTATAAACAACATAATATAAAACCTCTATTTTTTGGTATAATTTTTTCTTGTTAGTGTATTCTCCTCGTCGTTTTTGAGAAACTACCTCTAACACTAAAATGGGAACTTTTTGTTCTTCCCAAAGGACATAAGATAAGCGTAAATCTTCATCAATAATGCGGGAAACCCCTAAACTTAAAAACCCATCAGGAACGATGGCCGGTTCATCGGGGTCATAATAAATGCCCGTATTTACCCCAAAAAACCAATCCATCCTCTCTGACCAAATTAAGGCTAGAGTAATTTCTAATAAAGTAGGGATCAGATGTTGTAATTGATTATCCACCGGGGTATCGTCGGAGTCAGGGAGGTCTTCAGCAGAGGGTAAACAAGCTAGAGGATTATATTTCAGTAGCATAGCCTTGGTGAGACTGGATGGTATTTCTATTGTAATCTCCCCATTAGGGACCCCCGACTTTTCAAACAATCAGACAATTAATTATAAGAGCGATGCTAGAGGTTAAAAAGCGTTACTTAAAAGGTAACGCTCTCTGAAATCATTACGCTTGATATGATACAAATAGCAAAAAATTATAAGAATTTTATAAGAACAGGAAAAAAAATGGCTCTCTTGACCTGAGTTTCATCTAGCAGCCGCTCCTGCGGTTAGGACAGCCTTAAAAGCTAAAACACAGGCCACAGCAAGGATTAACTTTTGTGGTCATCATCCCATCCTAAAAGAACGGCGACTTCAGTCCAAACTGTCAGAGGGTTAAAGGGTTTGGTGATCACGCCGGCTACCCCCATTTGGGCAAAACGTTGGCGATCACTGGCTAAGACTTTAGCCGTCAATAACACCACCGGAATCCGTTCAGTGAGGGGATCTGCTTGCAGTTTTTCAAACACAGAAAAACCGTCCATATCCGGCATCGATACATCCAAAACAATCGCATCAAGTGCGTTCATTTTCGCTTTTTCTAAGCCTTCGGCCCCTGATGCTGCCGTGATGGTTTCCCAGCGAGCAAACTTTTCAAAAGCCACTTGAGCAACATCTCGAATATCTTGGTCATCATCCACAATTAAAATGCGTTTAGTCATTATTTTCAGTTCCTTACATATCGTGCGGCGGTTCTTGTTCCCATAAAGGCAACGTAAAATAAAAAATACTTCCTTGGCCTACTACACTTTCTACCCAAATTTTTCCGTTATGCTGCTCAATAATACTTTTACAAATAGCCAATCCTAAACCGGTTCCTCCTTTTTGACGAGAATCTGAGACATCAACTTGTTGGAATCTGCCAAAAATACTCTCAAGTTTGTCAGACGGAATACCTCGTCCTTGGTCTTCGATGGAAAAGAGCAGATAACTTGAGCCAAGATGGGGGAAATTTTCGCTTTTTTGTAATCCCCATTCCCCATTGCTCCTTTGTGCTTTTAACCAAATCATGCTCCCTGGATCAGAAAATTTGATCCCATTACCGAGAAGATTGATCAGAGTTTGCACAATTGCGTCAAAATCTGCCCAAACTTGAGCCTCCACAGCAGTAAAATTGATCCTAATAGAGGCTAGATTGGCGATCGCCTCAACCGATTCTACAGCTTGTTCCATTAAGTCACTCACCTGGCAAGGTTTCATAACAAGCTCAGTTTTTCCGGATTCTAAACGTTCAAGATCGAGAATATCATTAACCAGACGAGCTAAACGCTCACTATTGTTTAAGGCCACTTTGAGCATACGGTTAGCGGTTAGCGGCTCATCATTTAGCACGCCGCTTTCTAAAATTCCCAGAGAACCCCGAATAGCTGTCAGAGGGGTGCGGAGTTCATGACTGACAATCGAGATAAATTCATCCTTCATACGATCAAGTTTATGACGCTCACTAATATCCTGGATCTGAACCACATAATAAAGGGGAAGATGGTCTTGGTCCTTGATGAGAGAGACGCTCGAGATTGCCCAAATTAGACGGCCTTCTTGATGAAGATAACGTTTTTCCACTTGGTAAGTGCTATATTCACCCTTTAACATCTGCTCAAGGGCGGCTAAGTTTGTCTCGAGGTCATCAGGGTGGGTAATATCCTCAAAAGTTAGCCTTAACAGTTCTGCTTCACTATATCCGATCATTTCACATAGAGAACGATTGACTTTTAGAAATCTCCTATGAAGATTGACTAAGGCCATACCAATGGCGGCATCTTCAAAAGCACGACGAAAGCGTTCTTCACTCTCTCTTAAAGCTTCTTGTGCCCGTTTGCGAGTGTTAATATCTGTCACTCGTATTAGATTAACCCTCATATCAGCAATAACAAAAGGTTTGGCGGCTATGTTTCCCCAAAATAAATTGCCTTTGCCGGTGATATATTCAAGTTCCAGACTCCAGAAACCTTTTTCATCCATTTCTTGAGTAATCTGCTCGATTTCTTCTGTCGTGAAGGGATAACGCTGAAGACTGCGGCCTTCTGTACCAATGAGGTCATCTTTACTCGGCACTTCAAATAACTCTACGGCTCGACGATTACAATCAGTGATCAGTAATGTGTGGGGATCGACCAAAAAAATTGCATCGGTAGACTCATTAAAAATCGTTTCCCGCAGTTCTTTTTGTTTTTGGAGTTCTAATTCAGCCTGTTTGCGTTCAGTAATATCTTGAACAAAAGAAAGAACAGAAACCAAATTCCCCATTTCATCAAACACAGCAGAACTATCCCACTGACAAATCATTACCCGACCCTCTTTAGTCACGTTACGATTGATAATAGTCTGGTTAGTAATTAAGCCATTCATAAAGGCAGTAGTGACTGCATTAACAAGATCTTGATCTTCTCGATGAACAAAATTCCAGTCTTGCCAAAAATGACTTTTTACCTCTTCTGCACTCCAACCAAACATCTGTTCTGCTTGTTTTGACCAACGAAGAACATGAAAGCTTTTATCCCATTGAACGATTCCTAGAGGAGAGTTTTCAAAATGAGCGTCGATTTGCTGGAGAGCCTGTTTTAGGGCGCGTTCTGTGCGTTTGAGTTCGGTTATCTCCAATGCCGTCCCAATAATGCGGAAAATTCGACCCTCTAGATTACAAAGCGGTGTTAAAGTGGTGTACCAAGAGGTTTCTCTGCCATGAAGAAAAACATTTTCTTGATAGCTAATGGTGGTTCTAGCGGCCAGACAATCTCGATAGTGTTGAGTAATAGCCTCCCAGGCAGGAACTTGAGCTTCTTGTGGCGTTTTGCCGTAAATTTCTGAAAGCGAGAAACCCACAGCGCGTTGATGGGCGGGATTTAAGGACACAAAGCGAAAATCTTCATTTTCATCGACATCGATCACAAAAATCGGTTCTTCCACTCCTTCATAAATACTACGCAGGAAAATTTCTTGTTCTTGTAAACGGGCTTCAATCTGTTTGCGCTCGGTAATATCGATGACAACACCGTACCAAGCAATTGCGCCATTACTACGCCGCTCGGGTTGGGATTTTCCCTGTAACCATTTTACTTTTCCAGAGGGAGTTATAATGCGCCATTGATGATCAAAAAGTTCTAAACTCTCGGCACTTTTAGCCACCGCCTCCCCATAAGTGGCGCGATCATCTGGATGAATTAACTCAAGCAAGACATGAGCATTTTCTAAAACTTGTTCGGCGGTGAGTTCGTTAATGGCTTCACAAGCTGAACTAATGTACTCAAACCTGATCAAACCATCTGCCTCTTGAACAATCGTATAAATGACTGAGGGAGCATGATAGTTAAATTGACACAGCCATTGCTCGGTTTTTCGCAGTTGGGCTTCTACTTGCTTTTTTTCAGTAATATCTAAGACCACACCGTGCCAAGCAATTTCCCCATTTTCTCGCCGTTCGGGTCGGGAATGGGCTTGAATCCATTTTACTTGGCCAGAAGGTGTAATAATGCGCCATTCGTGTCTAAATGGTTGCATCTCCTTAAGACTTTCTACAACGGCTTGCTGATAGCCGCTCAAATCATCTGGGTGCATCTGGTTTATGGTTATAGAAGCATCCTTAAGAATTTCTGTCAGAGGAACTTCATGAATTTCTTCAAAGGCAGGACTCACATACTCATAGCGTACCGGTCCATCAGGATATTCCACCACTGTATAAATTACTCCGGGGGAAGCGCTTGCCAACTGTTGAAAGCGAAATTCACTTTTTTGTAAGGCTTCTTCGGTTTGTTTGCGCTCGCTAATATCTGAGGTTACGGCGGTGACTATCCAGCAGTTTTGCTTTTCATCCCACCGAGAACTATTCGTTTGAGAGAACCAGCGCAGGGTTCCATTTTTGTGATAGAAGCGATACTCATAAGTTCCTACTTGTTGGGCGAAAATGTTGGCAAATAATTCTGCTTCAATGGCCTGCCAGTCTTCTGGGGCAATACGAGCAACCCAGAGGTCTTTGTCTGCCTTCAGTTCTTGGGCGCTATAACCGGAAATGGCTTGGCAACCGGCAGAGAGATAGTTAATACTCCAGTTTTTATCCGCTAACACTCGAAAACTGGTAATGGCGGCTACGCAATAGTTGAGAATGTCATCAAGTTGGGTTTGGGAAGCTTGCAGCGCAATTTCTAGTTGTTTGCGATCAGTAATATCTTTGGAGATTGTTAAAACTCGCAGTTCTCCATCGAGTTCTACCAATTCAATTGATAGTAAAGCCGTTCCCAATTTCCCGGTTTTGGTGCGGTAGTCAAATTCAAACCCCTTAACCACCCCATATTTTTGTAACTTCTCTCCCAGCGCGGCATCTTGTTGAGCATCAGCAATAAAATTTAATTGGGCCGCCGTTTTACCAATTATTTCCTCGCGTGTATATTCACTAAATTCTAAAAAACTTTCATTAACGTCCAGATAATATCCCCCCATAAGGCTGTTAATAGAAATTGGATCGGGACAAGAGCGAAACACTTTGGTAAACTTTTCTTCTGACTGTTGTAGGGCGGTTTTGATCTGTTCAAAAGACTGTTGAAGTTGTGCGGCAGTAAGGTTAAAGGACTGAGTAAGAAGCGAAATTTCTCGGATCACGCTCTCTTGTTTCAAAGAATGCTGCCAATTTCCCTCGGCTAAAACTTGACTTGCTTGACTTAATCGTCGGATGGGCCGAGCAATCCAGTTAGCGGTTAAAATTCCGATAATAATTACTCCCAATAAGATGAAGCTAGATATAATAATTGTGTGCCAGACATTATCATTAATTTCTGTCATTAAGTCTGACCGGGGAACAACCACCACAATCAGCCAATCTAACCCATATTTATCTTGATAGGGAGTTACCTGAACAAAATGATGTTCGTTTTGGACAGATAAATCGAGTTGTGTTGTCTTTTGTAGATTCTTGAAACTGCCGAATTTTTTAAGTAGCTGTTGGGCAATTTCTCGGGTACTCGGATTTGTGCTGTTGAGAATTGGTAATCTTGTGGTTTGTTTTCCTTGCTTGATATGGGGAGTTTCTAAGGTAGATGTGGCCACTAAATCTCCCGAACGCTCAATGATAAAAAGTTGTGCGGATGGGGAAATATTTAAGTCATTTAAAAAGGTACTAATATCGCTTAAAGAAAAAATACTCGTAAACATTCCTTGAAATTGTCCAGCCGCATTATAAATGGGAGCGACTGCTGCTGTTTGTAACTTACCTGTAATTTGAGAAACAGCGATGGGTACCCAACCTTGTTTGCCGGACTTTTTTCCGTATAAATACCAATCTATCTGGCGGTAATCTTTAACGACTTTATAAACAAGTTTTCTGGCTTTTCCTTCCCCATCAACGAGATAGAATAGGTGTTCATCGGGTTGGGTTTTTTTAACTTGTTGTAAGAAGATAGTCCCGAGGGAAATGTTTTCTCCGGTAACCTGACGAGCAAAGTCACAATCGTCTGTAGATTGGATACGTCCGTACCCGATAGCTTCACCCTGCTCATTCCAAAAGTTACTGGTTCCTAATAAGGGATACAGCCTGATCTGCTGCCAAAATTGTTGTTGCAGTTGATTCAAATCCTTGATATTTAGGAGTCCTTGCTGTGCCGCTAAATGATTAGTTGCGACAATATCGTGGGGAGCCTCTAAGAATTTATCGAGGTGATCGCTGACCCGCTCTGACACCTTTTCTAACAATTGATCGGCTAATTTTTCCACAGCCTGTTGTCCACTGCGATAAGAAAAATAGCCAACCAATCCCACTGCTCCGACAATTTGTAGAACAAAAGGCACAATCAGCACCCATCGCAGCGAAATTTTAGGAAGAGGTCGATTTAGCGGCAAGAAAAACATAAAACTTAAAAGAAGCAATCAGCCTTTTATAGCTTATTTTGACAGATAATATCATTTTAGGCAGGGGTAGAGGCAGTAAGTATTACGTCCAGCTTTTTTAGCGGCATAGAGAGCCTGATCAGCCGTGTTAACCAGGTTTTGGAGCCTGTGCCCCTCAGTGGGGACAGTACCGGTAATTCCTATACTCAGGGTGACAAACTGGCTCACACAAGAGGCTGAGTGAGGAATTTGTACTTGTGCGAGGGTGTGCTGAATCCGTTCGGCAACCTGTAAAGCGCCTTTTAAGTCTGTATTGGGTAAAATCAGGGCGAATTCTTCACCCCCATAACGAGCGGGCAGGTCCCGGTTCGGTTGAACAGATTCTTTGAGGATACGGGCAATTTGTCTGAGGCACATATCGCCGGCTAAATGCCCATAGCAATCATTGTAAGCTTTGAAAAAATCCACATCACAAAAAATTAAAGATAGGTGTTGATGTTCCTGAGCATGGTATTGCCACTGTTGCTGCAAAAATTCGTCAAAGGTAAGGCGGTTAGCAATTTTAGTCAAGGGATCGATTTTAGCTTTCTCCTGCCAATCTTGTGATTGCTGTCGTCGTAAGTCGTCTAATTGTTGCCTCAGACGAGATCTTTCCAGCCGCCCTAGCACCCGAGCCACTAATTCCGGAGGCACTATGGGTTTACGAATCAAATCATCGGCTCCTGCTTCAAACGCTTGTTGGATGTACTCTATCTCAGTGTGACCGGTTACCACTAGAATCGGCAAATCGCTATAGTTGGCATCTTGACGCACTACTCGACAAAGTTCAATGCCGTTAAAGGTAGGCATTTCTATATCCAGCAACAGTAAGTCAGGATGGGTTTGGGTGACGACTTCCCAAAAGTGACTCGGTTCTGTTAAGCCAGTGATTTTTAATCCCCAGGGGTGTAACAAATTTTTCAAAGCGGTGAGCATGGTGGGGTCGTCATCGACGATGATCACATTAGCTTCGATGCTGTTTGATGGTGGCAAGAGTTGGGTTATGGTTTCCAGCACTTGAGTAGCCGTGACCGGTTGTACCATATAGCGTTCACTGCCAAAGTTCCCGGCTTCAATACGATGGCTCAAGCTGTCCTGTTCGGCTAGAGTCAATAGGGGAATATGGGGAAACTGTTCTTTTAAGGTCCGTAATAAAGCCAACCCCTTTTGATCTTGAGTCCCTCCTTTTACCTTAAGCAAAATAACTGAGGGAATTTGTTTGTTGAGCAAATCTTGTGCGGTTGTGCAATCCTGGACAACTTCCACTTGTATCTCCCATTGGGATGCTTCTTGCTGTAATGCTGTTGCTAAGGCAGGACTTAAATTAATCGCCCATAGGCGCGGTATGGTTTCAACGGTTTCAAGGTTTGTGATGGGAAAATTTACAGGGGTGTTAGTTTCCTGTCTGAGTTGGGTCAGTAATTCTTTTAATTGAGTAATTTGCGTTTTATTAAGGCTTAAACCTCTGGCTAATAACTGTTCAATCGAACGTGCTAACTCTGAGCCTTTAATATATCCATAGGTTCCTAAACTTCCTGCCAGACGGTGCGCTTCTTCTTTGGCTTGCTCGGGTTTGGCTGTCAATGTTGTCACCTCAGATGGCGCGGCTAACTCTTGAACGGCTTCTTCTAGCAGTGATATCCTCTCACTTAACGAAAGCCGAAATCGTTGCGCCATTTCGTTAATTAAAGCTAACCCTTCACAAGTTTCTAAGTTTTTCTCGCACTTATTGTCTCGTGCCGCTTGATTCTTGCTCAATAACTTATCAGGTCTAGCTTTGAGCCGATAACCTAATCCATAAAGGGTTTCTATGCAATCTTCTGTCATCCCTGAATCTTTCAGTTTGTTTCGTAGGTCTTTAATCAAGTTGGTGACGGCATTTTCAGAGGGAAAATCTTCTGCACTCCAAAGAAGGTCTAGAATATTGCTGCGGCTAAATACCCGATGGGGATTTCTTAAAAATAATTTCAGGAGTTTGTATTCTTGACGACGTAAGACAAGCGGTTGCTGCTGATAGGTGACTTGTGTAGACACAGGATCTAAACATAAATCTCCCCAACTCAATAGGGAATCATAACCGCTACTACGACGTACTAAGGAGCGAATTTTGGCGATGAGATATTTGGGGTCACAGGGTTTGATCAGATAATCATCTGCTCCAGCATCTAATCCTTGAATGATTTTATTGTTCTCACTCTCAACAGTCAAGATTAAAATAGGCGTAGTGTTTTTGAGAGCGCGAAGTTGCCGACAAATCTTGATTCCATCAACTTTAGGAAGCTGTAGGTCTAGCAAGATTAAATCATAGTTCCACAAGGTGGCTAGTTCTAAGCCGCTTTCACCATCACTGGCTAAGTCCACTGTATATCCCGATACTGTCAGCGTTGTTTGCAGAAATTCAATTGTAAATTTATCATCTTCTACTACTAAAATTTTCATAAATATAAAAACATTTTTCCTCCAAATTATTATCACACCTTGGGGATTTTTTCATTAGTTAACCGATTTATTTTTGAGTAAAAATGTATTTTTTAATAGGAGAATTTATCACAAAAAACAGATTTAATTAGACAAAAAAGCAGGTTTTGATTGAAACTAATGAACTTAAAACCCTTGATTTTATCTTAACATAACTATTTTAAGAATAAACATGAAACTGCCCTAGCTTTATCAAGGGGGGCACCATTGGCTCTAAATTCAGTCTCAGGAGGGATCAGCAAATGGGACGATCGAGAGATAATGAACTATTCCCCTATAATACTGATGAACCATGCAAATTCCGGCAAAATTTCTCAGTTTCTTAAGTGCTGATCCGGTTAAAGTGCCAGAAATCCTTAATATACCGTATATTACCATAAATAATCGAGAAAATAGTCAAATAAACTTTTTATCACCGGACTTAAAACAAACTTCGCCGTACCTTAGAGCATTTATAGAGATACTTGATCAAACTTATGTTGGCTAGAAGGAGAAAAAACGGTGACTGAACAAGGCAAAGGGATAAGCACACAACCACAAGACTTAGCCAAGATTATAGACCAGATTAGGGAGGGGTTTTGGGTGTTGTCTTGGGAAGGAGACTGTACTTACAGTAATCAACCGCAAGCTGAGTTAATGGGGAAATCAAAACAAGAGATCATCGGTAACAATATTAGGGAACTGTTTCCGCAATGGATAGGGACTGAAATTGAGCAAAAATTTCATCAAATAATCACTGAAAAAACTGCCAGCAATTTTGAATATTTAGACACAGCAAGACAGCGTTGGTATGAATACAGAGTCAACCCAACCGCTCAAGGACTCGCTATTCTCACCATTGACATTACAGAACGCAAAAGAACGGAAAAAACATTTCAAGAAAGTATAGAGCAATTTAGGGCATTCATGAATCACAGTCCGGCTTCAGCCTGGATTGCCACTGCTGAAGGTCGTATTCTCTATTTGAACCCTACCTATTTCCGAATGTTCCAATTTCCGCAAACAGATGTAATCGGAAAAACGATCGCCGAAATTTATAGCGAAGAATTTGCTCAAAAATTTTTAGAAAATAATCGGCAAGTGTTTGAAACCCAACAGCCTGTTGAAACCATTGAAGTGGCTCCTCTTCACAATGGGAAAACCGGACAATTTTTAGTGTATAAGTTTCCGATTTTTGGTCAAGGCGAAGAAATGTTAATCGGTGGGGTAGCTATTGATATCACCGAACGCCAGGAATTTGAGGCATCTCTCAAAGCCGCCAATCAACAAATCTCTAATATTCTTGAAAGTATTACCGATGGATTTATCGCTTTTGATCGTCAGTGGCGTTACACTTATCTTAATCAAGAAGCCTGTCGACTTTTAGAAAAATCTCCTCAAGAATTACTGGGCAAAACTTGGCAGGAATGTTTTCCCCAAGTGCCTCAAGAAGATCCAGAGGTCTTGAACCAGTTGCAAAGAGCAATTGACGAGCAAATAACTGTTAAATTTGAAAATTTTTGCCAAGTGATTAATCGCTGGCTGGAAGTTTCAGCTTTTCCTTTTTCCGAAGGTTTAGCCCTTTATTTTCGAGACATTACTGAGCGAAAACAAGAAGAACAACGTAAAGCCGCCCAGTATGCTGTAACTTACGCCTTAGCTTCTACAAGCAATTTAGTCGACACGGTTTCTACGATTTTGCAGTCTCTTTGTGAAACGCTACATTGGCAATTGGGGATTTTTTGGAGGGTTGATCGTCATCAGCAAGTATTACGTTACCTCAATAGCTGGCACAATTCCTCTATAGACCTAGAAAAATTTATAGAAGAGAATCAACAAAAAACCTTTGAACTCGGACGGGGAATTCCTGGCGGTATTTGGGCAACTCGCCAAGGCAGTTTTTTAAGCGATCAACAGACAGCCAAATCGGGCCTTCAAGCTGTATTGGCTTTTCCCATTGGCATCGGTGCAGAAATCTTGGGAGTCATCGAGTTTTTTAGTGATCAACCTCAAAAAAACGATGCAAATCTCCTCGAACTGATGAAAGTGATCGGTTCTCAAATCGGTCAATTCATGGAACGTAAACGTACAGAAGAAGCCCTAAAAGAAAGTCAAAACCTGTTTCAAAGCTTTATGGATCACAGTCCCATCGCTGCGTTTATTAAAGATGAAACCGGACAACATATTTATGTTAACGCCTGGTTTGAGCAACTATTTGCAGGCAAAGAAATTATCGGGTTAAGAGATTTTGAGATTTATCCTCAAGTGGCGGCTCAACAGTTTCGGGCCAATGATTTGAAAGTCCTCGATAGCAATGAGGTGATGCAGTTTTTAGAAACCTTGCCCCAGGAGGACGGGGAACATTATTATGTGTCTTTTAAGTTTCCTTTTCAAGATAGCTCGGGAAGAAAATTAGTGGCCGGAGTATCGATGGATGTGAGTGATCGCATCCGTGCAGAAGAAGCCCTACGCTTGAGCGATGAGCGTTTTCGTCTAGCCGCCCGTGCCGTTAAGGGCATTGTTTATGATTGGGATGTTCTAAGCGGTACCGTCTACCGCTCTGAGGGATTATATCCCCTGATGGGAATTCATCCGGATGATGTGCCTCAAACCCGAGATTGGTGGTCAGAACGCCTTCATCCCGATGATTTAGCTCGGATTATGCCAGAAATGGGCTTTTTGATCGAAGGACGCGGCGAACTATACGAATTTGAATATCGAGTCCGTCATGAGGATGGTCGCTGGATCGAGGTTTGGGACCAAGGTTATTTGCTGCGGGACCAAAACGGGGGACTGCTGAGGGTGGTAGGTTTTACCTCGGATATTACTGAGCGTAAGCAAGCCGAAGCCGAAAAACAGCAACTCCTAGAACAAATTAAAACAGAGCGAGAATTTTTAGAAGCGGTATTACAGCAAATGCCTGCCGGGGTGATGGTCGCTAACGCCGCCACTGGGGATATTATGCTTACTAATGAGCAAATCAAGTATATTTGGCGCATTTCCTCTTTATTACCCTTCGAGAATATTCATCAATCTGAAAGACTATATCACGGTTTTCATCTCTCAGGTCGTCCCTATCAACTTCACGAATGGCCCCTTTTCCGGTCTGTTAAAACCGGTGAGGTGGTGAGGGAAGAAGAAATCATCTTTTTGCGAGGAGATGGAACCTGGGGAATTATGTTAGTCAATTCAGCCCCGATACGCGATACTCAGGGGAATATCAAAGCCGGTGTGGTGACCTTTTATGATATCAGTGACCGCAAACAGGCAGAAGAAGCCCTGCAAGAGAGCGCACAACGATTAAGTTTAGCCCTGAGTGCCGCTAAAATGGGAGATTGGAGTTGGAACGCTAAAACCGATATGGTTACCTTTTCCGAGCGAGGGGCACAAATTTTCGACATTCCCTCCGGGCCTTACCTAACTTGGACGCAAATTCAAAGCTACCTTCACCCTGAAGACCAAGAACTCGCTCGTCTAGCGGTAGAAAACTCGATCCGCGAACACAGTGATTATGATATAGAATACCGACTGATGCTTTCAGATGGGACATACCGATGGGTAGCGGCCAAAGGACGCGCTCAATATAACGCTTCAGGAAACGTTCTCGGTATGTTTGGCGTAGTACAGGATATCAGTGAGCGCAAACAAGCAGAAGAAACTTTACGGCAAACAGAAGCTCGATTATATGTGGCACTCAAAAACTCACCCATTACGGTTTTTAATCAAGACCGAGAGCTACGCTATACCTGGATTTATAACCCTGCTTTTAACTACCCACTAGATTACATTATTGGGAAACGAGAAAATGAACTGTTCGCTCACAGTGATGTGACCCAGTTAATTGAAATTAAACAGGGTGTTTTAGATACGGGAATAGCCGCGCGTGAAGAGGTTAAAATTGGGATGCCCGATGGTGATTATTATTATGACTTGACAGTAGAACCATTATATGATAAAGGTAGCAAGATTATGGGTATCACTTGCGCGGCGATTGATATCTCAGAGCGAAAACAAATGGAATTAGCCATTCGCAAGAGTGAAACCGTTCTCAATGCTTTTTTGACTAGCTCTCCTGTGGCTGTAGCATTTTTAGACCAGGACTTGCGCTATATATATGCGAATGAAGCCCTAGCGGCTATTAATGGAGTGCCGCTCAAGGAACATATCGGGCGTACCGTTTGGGAAGTTTTGCCAGCATGGGCCTCTGATATTCAAGTGGTAGTGGAACAGGTTTTAGCGACCAAACAACCTTTATTAAACCAAGAAGTGAGCGGTGAAACCAATCCGCCGGGGCTGTATCGTTATGGTTTGGTCAACTATTACCCGGTTTATTTGCCGGATGGGGAAGTGCTGGGTGTCGGGATTACCTCTATGGATATTAGCGAACTCAAGCGCACAGAACAAGCGCTGCGGGAAAGCGAAGAACGCTATCGCTCATTAGTGACCGCAAGTTCTCAAATTGTCTGGCGGGCAAATCATCAAGGGCAATTTGTGGACGTGCAAGGATGGGAAGAATTTACCGGCCAACCTGTAGAAGAATTATTGGCTGGTTCAACAGCAGCGATTCACCCACAGGACTTAGAAAGAGTTCGACAAATCTGGTACAAGGCAGTAAAAAGCAAAACCACTTATGAGGTTGAACACCGCATTCGTAAGTATGACGGAACTTATGAATATTTTGCCATTCGTGGAATACCGGTATTGGATGCTGGCGGAGAAGTTTATACTTGGGTGGGGATGACGACGAATATTCATCAACGCAAACAAGCGGAAATGGAGCGAGAACAACTCTTAGAAGCCGAACGCAGAGCTAGAGAAGAGGCAGAAAGAGCTAACCGCATTAAAGATGAATTTTTAGCTGTGTTGTCCCATGAGTTGCGCTCGCCTCTCAATCCGATTCTGGGGTGGACGCAAATGTTGCAAACTTATAAATTAGATGAAAAGGCCACTCAGCAAGCTTTGGCAACCATTGAGCGTAATGCTAAGTTACAGACCCAATTAATTGAAGACTTGCTGGATATTTCTCGCATTTTGCGCGGTAAAATGGTCTTGAATATCGCGCCGGTTAATCTGGTTAGTGTGATTCAATCTGCTCTAGAAACCGTGCGGCTGGCAGCCGAAGCGAAAAATATTAAGATTCAAACTCGGTTTGCTGCCGGTGTGGGGGAAGTATTGGGCGATAGTGCAAGACTTCAGCAAGTGGTGTGGAATCTTTTATCAAATGCAGTCAAGTTTACACCGGCAGGAGGGCAAATAGAAATCGATTTAGAATTAAAAGATATCAATGCTCAAATTAGCGTTAAAGATACGGGTAAGGGGATTAATCCCAACTTTTTGCCCCATGTTTTTGAATATTTCCGTCAAGAAGATAGTAAAACTACGCGAAAATATGGCGGCTTAGGGTTAGGATTAGCGATTGTGCGGCATTTGACCGAATTGCATGGGGGTACGGTAGCGGTGGATAGTCCGGGGGAAGGTTTAGGAGCCACATTCACGGTGAGCTTACCTTTAACCGCCACACCGTCACCCACTTTTGAAGAATCCATTTTACCCAGTGAAAGGGTTGATTTGAGTCACTTACAAATTTTCGTGGTGGATGATGAGGCTGATATGCGAGACTTATTAATGATGATTCTTGAGCAGTATGGTGCAAGCGTAAAGGTTGCCGCATCGGCCGCCGAGGCCTTAAGTCTTCTAGAACAATATACCCCTGATGTGCTAATTAGTGATATTGGTATGCCGGAGATGGATGGTTATATGTTGATGCAACAGATTAAACAGTTACCGCCAGAACGTCGAGGTCTAATTCGAACTATTGCCCTTACAGCTTATGCTGGAGAGTTGAATAAAAAGAAGGCGTTTGAAGCCGGTTTTCAAAAACATTTGAGTAAACCGGTTGAACCCTCCCAGTTGGCCAGGACAATTGCCTCTTTGGTGGGTCGCAGTATTAATAAGTAGTCGCGCTTTCATCAATTTGATAGTTGAGATAGGGAACACCCGAACACCCGAATAGCACGCTTATGTGCAATCTGTTGCTTGGTGACTTATCCCATCCGCTTAAATCAACTGAGAACTGCTATAAATTAAGTAGGAGGACTAAAATTTTATCTATGAAAAAACTCGGGAATTATCAAATTGTAGAACTGATACAAGAAGGAATTGTCACTGTGGTTTATCGCGGCATCAGTGAACAAAATCATCAACCCGTGATTATAAAAATTTTAAAATCTGACTATCCGGAATTAAAAATTATTGCTAAACTAAAGCATGAATACAAAATTCTTAAAAAGTTAAATATTGCCGGTGTTGTCAAAGCCTTTAAACTAGAAAAATATAATAATAAATGGGCGTTAATTTTAGAAGATTTTGGCGGAATATCTCTTAAAAGTAGCATCAATAAACACAAACTAAATCTGGTTGATTGCTTAAGGATTGCGATTAAAATTTCTACGAATTTAGGAGAAATTCATCAAAATAAAATCATCCATAAAGACATTAAACCTTCAAATATTATTTTTAATCCAAAAACTGAAGAAGTAAAAATCACTGATTTTGGCATTGCTTCACTGCTGTCTCTTGAACATCAGTCAATTATTAGTCCGAATCTATTAGAAGGAACCTTAGCTTATATTTCTCCCGAACAAACCGGTCGAGTCAATCGCCCAATTGATTACCGCACAGATTTTTATTCTTTAGGTATTACCTTATATGAAATGCTGACGGGTGTGCTACCCTTTTCCGCTACTGATCCGATGGAATTAATTCATTATCATATTGCCAAAATTCCCATTCCTCCTCATGAATATAATCCCAAAATTCCTAAACCGCTTTCTGATATTGTGGTAAAATTATTAGCTAAAACGGCAGAGGATAGATATCAAACGACACTAGGGATAACACTAGATTTAGAACGTTGTCTTCATCAATTAGAGACTGAGGGAAAAATTTCATCATTCATCATTGCTCAACAAGATTTATCAAGCCGCTTTAAAATTTCTCAAAAACTTTATGGAAGAGAGGCAGAAGTAGCCGCTTTAATGGCTGCATTTGAACGAGTGAATCAAGGTCAAACAGAAATGGTTCTTGTGACCGGTTATTCAGGAATTGGCAAATCTTCTTTAGTTTATGAAATTGATAAACCCATTGTGGAAAGGAAAGGTTTTTTTGTCAGTGGAAAATTTGATCAGCTTCAGCGTAATGTTCCTTATGCTTCTTTAATTCAAGCTTTTCAAGAGTTACTGCGGCAAATTTTAACCGAAAGTCAAGAAAAGGTGGAAATGTGGCGGAAAAAACTGCTAGAAGCTCTAGGAAACAATGGTCAAGTCATTATTGATGTCATTCCTGAAGTAGAACTTATTATTGGTAAACAACCTTCTGTACCACAATTAAACCCGGCTGAATCTCAAAATAGATTTAATTTAGTTTTTCAAAAATTTATTGGTGTTTTTACTAAAGCCGAACATCCCCTTGTTCTCTTTTTAGATGATTTACAATGGGCTGATTTAGCCTCTCTGAAATTTATTTTTATGTTGATGACGGCTTCAGATACTCAATATTTACTATTAATTGGAGCTTACCGAGATAATGAAGTTAACCCCTCTCATCCTTTAATGCTTACTGTAGATGAAATTAAACAGGGGGGTGCGGCATTACAAACCATTGTGGTCAAACCGTTGGCCTTAGACAACATCAATCAATTAATTGCTGATTCTCTTTACTGTGAGCTAGAAACAGCCAAACCTTTAGCCGAATTATGTTTTCAAAAAACCTTTGGGAATCCTTTCTTTTTAAATCAGTTTTTGAAATCTCTTTATACAGAAGGTTTATTAAAATTTAATCCCTCCTCGGGAAGTTGGCAGTGGGATTTACAAGAGATTCAAGACACCGAGTTCGCTGATAATGTTGTAGATTTAATGATCAGTAAACTGCAAAAACTCGATAACAAAACTCAAAATTTATTAAAATTAGCCGCTTGTATTGGTAATCGATTTAATTTAGAAGTGCTTTCTGTCGTCTATAAAAAATCCTACTCCCTGACGGCTAGTCACCTATGGGAAGCTCTAACAGAAGGATTAATTTTACCTTTAAATAACACCTATAAAATTCCCCTGGTTTTTGAGTCTGTCTCTCAGGTTCTTAACGAAAATAATTTAACAGTAGAATATAAATTTTTGCATGACAGAGTGCAGCAAGCCGCCTACAGTCTGATTCGAGAAAGCGATAAACAGAAAACTCATCTCAAAATCGGAAAACTGCTCTTAAAAAATACACCCGAACAAGAATTAGAGGAAAAAGTTTTTGATTTGGTTAAGCATCTCAATGTAGGAGCAGAATTAATTGATGATCCCGAATTATCTTATACTCTAAGCAATTTAAATTTGATGGCGGGTAAAAAAGCCAAAGATTCTACTGCGTATGAAGCGGCTTTAAAATACTTTAGTAAAGGCATAGAGGTTTTGCCCGGCAATATTTGGCAGGATTACTATGAAATAGTGTTTATTTTGTATCGAGAATGGTCTGAATGTGAATATCTTTGTGGTAACTTTGAAAAAGCTGAGGAACTTTTTGATCTTATTTTAAATCATGCTAGAACCAATTTAGAAAAAGCAGAAATACAAAAAATACGCTTAGTTTTGTATGACAATACCGGTAAATATCTAGAAAATCTTAAAATTGGTTCGCAAGCTTTAGCCTCTTTTGGCTTAACTATCCCCACCGAACAACAGGCAATTTTAGCCGCCTTAGAATTGGAGCTAGAAACCTACAGAAATAATTTAAGAAAAATCCCCGTAGCCGAATTAATTAACGCTCCCGAAATGACGAATCCAGAGATCAAAGCTTGTATGAATCTCTTGATGTATATGAGCGGCCCAGCCTATTTTACCAATCAAGATTTATTGAGTTTAATTTCTCTAAAAGAAGTGAATCTATCCATTGAGTATGGAAATGGAGAAGTTTCGGCTCATGGATATGCTTGGGTAGGAATTATAGCCGGTTCAAGGTTAAATGACTATGAGACGGGTTATGAATTAGGGAAATTAGCCTTAAAACTGAATGAAAAATTTAATAAATCGAACTTAACTTGCAAAGTTTATAATTTATTTGGTGCTAATATTAGTCCTTGGCGGAGTGCCATTAGTAATAGCATTCCTATTTTAAGAGAAGGCTATCTAGCCGGTGTAGAAATCGGCGATGTTTATACTAGCTATAATTCCTATAATCTAATTATGCAAAGAATCCTAGTCGGGGATAATTTCGCTAGTATTATAGAAGAATCTAACAAACATCTAAATGTTCTCGAAAAAATGAAAAATACGGTGTTTGTTAAAATTCAAGAATTGGATCAGCATTTTTTGTTGAATCTGCAAGGCTTAACCCCAAATAAATTCTCGTTTAGCGATGATAGCTTTAATGAAAACGAGTGCATAAAAATGTGGAAGAAAAATTATTTTATGCCCGGTATAGCTACTTTTAATATTTTTAAATCTCAGATTTTATTTTTATATGGTGACTATAAAACTGCTTTAAAAATAGCTAGAGCCAGCGAAAAAACTGTAGATTTCCTTTTAGGCATCGCTAACCAAGCCGAACATTATTTTTACTATTCTTTGATTTTAACGGCTCTTTATCCAAAGGCGGCTGAGGCTGAAAAAAGCCTGTATGATAAGATTCTCAAGAATCATCTAGAAAAATTTAAACTCTGGGCTAATAACTGTCCTGATAATTTTTTACATAAATATTTGCTCATTCAGGCAGAAATGGCCCGGATTGAAGGCAAAGATTTAGAAGCCCTTAATTTTTATGACCAAGCCATTGAGTCAGCTTCTTTGTATGAATTTAAGCAAAATCAAGCTTTAGCCAATGAACTAGCCGCTCTTTTTTGGTTAAAGAAAGGCAAAGAAAAAATGGCCAAAATTTATTTAAGAGAAGCTCATTATGGTTATAAACTTTGGGGAGCGAATCGTAAAGTCGAGGAACTAGAAACTCAATACTCTCACTTGCTGGTAGAAGCAATTTCCACAAAAACTAAATTAGATAAGACGCTAAGTCAAGAATCTTCCAGCACAGGAACGAGTTCAGATGTTTTAGATATGACCACCGTAATCAAAGCCTCACAAGCTTTAGCCGAAGAAATTATTCTCAATCTGTTGATCAAAAAATTGATGGCGATTACTATTGAAAACGCCGGGGCACAAACGGGTTTTCTGATTTTCAATAAAGAAGGTCAACTCTTAATAGAAGCTAAAGGCACTGTAGATAGTCATGAAGTGATAGTAGATCAATCTAATCCCCTGGAAAGTCGGCAGCAATTACCCATGTCCGTCATTAATTATGTGGCTAGAACTCGAGAAGATGTCGTTTTAAATAATGCCACTCGAGAAGGAATATTTACCACAGATCCTTATATCATTAATCATCACTCTAAATCCATTTTGTGTACTCCGATTATCCATCAAGGAGAACTGATTGGTTTATTGTATTTGGAAAATAATCTGACCACCGGTGCTTTTACTCCCACTCGCTTAGAAATCTTAAAAGTTCTCTCATCTCAAGCCGCTATTTCCCTCAAAAATGCTCAACTTTATGAGACCATGATGAATCTTAATGTCAACTTAAAACGAGAAATTAAGGAGCGTCAAAAAGCGGATGAAGCCTTGCGGGAAAGTGAAAGAAAAATGGCTCAATTTTTAGAAGCTGTACCGATTGGAATTTTCGTCATAGACGCGAATGGTCATCCTTACTACGCCAATCAAACGGCGCAACAACTTCTAGGAAAAGAGATTATTTTTTCAGCAAAAGCCACAGAATTACCGAATTTTTATCAAGCTTATCTGGCTGGAACCGATCAATTATATCCCAGTGAGCAACAGCCCATTATCCGAGCGTTAAAGGGAGAGACAATGACCATTGATAATTTGGAAATTCGTCAAAAAGATAAAACTATTCCCCTAGAAGTGTCAGCGACTCCTATTTTTGATGAAAAAGGGGAAATTATCTATGCTATCGCCGCCTTTGCCGATATTACGCAACGCAAACGCGCTGAAGCAGAGCGCATTCAGTTTACCCAAGAGTTAGCCCAAAAAAATATTGCTCTACAACAGGCAAAAGACAATTTAGCCGAATCTAATCGCACTTTAGAATATAAAGTCGAAGAACGTACCCGAGAGCTTTCTCAAACCCTAGAGATTCTCAAAGCGACTCAAGCGGAATTGTTGTTTGAAAACGCTCTACTCAGAAATGAGGCCGATATTGCCACTTACGATTATCAAGTGGGGGGAAGTTTACCTATGGATGCTCCTACCTATGTGGTGCGTTCGGCAGATCGTTATCTTTATAAGGCCTTGAAGCGTGGGGAATTTTGTTATATTCTCAATGCTCGCCAAATGGGAAAATCAAGTCTGATGGTACACATGATGCACTATCTACAAAAAGAGGGGATTTATTGTGCGGCAGTGGATATGACTCGTATCGGTAGCGAAAATGTTACCCCTGATCAATGGTACAAAGGGTTAGCGGTAGAGATGGCGCGAAGTGTTGATTTGTTGACTAAGGTGAATTTAAAAACTTGGTGGAATGAGCGGCTTGATCTTTCGCCTGTTCAACGTTTGAGCCGCTTTATTGAGGAAGTTTTGCTTACGTTTGGGGGTGTAGAAGATGGGGGAGCGAAAAAACCGCTCGTGATTTTTTTCGATGAAATTGATAGTGTTTTAAGTTTAAATTTCTCGGCTAATGACTTTTTTGCTCTGATTCGTTCTTGTTATAATCAACGCTCTCTGAATGCGGCTTATCAGCGTTTAACTTTTGCTTTGTTTGGGGTGGCGACTCCTTCAGATTTAATTACTGATCTACAAAGAACACCTTTTAATATTGGTCGGGCGATTCAATTAGAAGGTTTTAAAGAACATGAGGCTCAACCTTTGCTGCAAGGATTGACTGAAAAAGTTAATAATCCTCAGTTAGTGTTAAAAGAAATTTTGAGTTGGACTAATGGTCAACCGTTTTTAACCCAGAAACTTTGTCAATTGATCCATAATTCTTCTTCTCCTATTACCCCTGACAACGAAATTGAATGGATTGACAATTTAGTGCAAACTCATGTGTTAACTAATTGGGAATCTCAAGATGAACCCGAACATTTGAGAACCATTAAAGACCGTCTCTTAAATAGTCTACAATCTTTTGAGCTACTGAAATTGTATCAACAGGTTTTGCATCAGGGAGAAGTGGCTTTAAATGACAGTCCTCAAGAAAGGGAATTGCTTTTGTCAGGATTGGTGGTTAAGCAACAGGGATTTTTAAGAATTCACAATCGGATTTATGCCTCTATTTTTAATTCCGATTGGGTGGCGCGGCTATGTTAAGTATGACCAAAGGCTCTCTT